>JANXSC010000406.1 GCA_025352845.1 Opitutaceae bacterium | reverse complement strand
TCGTGCACCGCGATATCAAACCGTCCAACGTCGTCGTCGTCGATGGCCAGGCGAAACTCGCCGACATCGGGCTCGTCGCCTCGGTGTCCGACGCGAGCACGTATGTCGGCACGGCGGGCTTCGTGCCGCCGGAGGGACCGGGCGCGCCGTCGGCCGATGTGTTCGCACTCGGCAAGGTGCTCTACGAACTCTCGACCGGACTCGACCGCACGGATTTTCCGCGGCTGCCGCCGGGCTTGCACGAACTCGCCGATCATCGCGCGCTGCTTGAGTTCAATGAAATCCTCCTCCGCGCCTGTGAGCCCGCGGCCGCCGAACGCTACGCCGATGCCGCGGCGCTCTTGCGCGACTTGCGGTTGTTACAGGCGGGCCGCTCGCTGCGCCGCCGGCGCTCGCTCGGTCGCGCCGCGCGCATCGGCGCGGTCTTTTTGGCCGCTGCGGGCGTGGTCGCCGCGGGAACGTGGTGGTGGCGCACGCATGAGATTTCTGTGGGCGCGGCGAGTGCCGCCGAAAACCCCCGCAACCCGAAATCGATCGCGGTGCTGCCGCTCGCCAACCTGAGCCCCGATCCGGCGAACGCGTTTTTCGCCGACGGCATGCACGACGAGATCATCGCGCAGCTCGCGCGCATCCGCGATCTGAAGGTCATCGCGCGCAGCTCCACGCTCGCCTATCCGCCAGGCCAGCGCGTGCTCCGCCGCATCGGCGACGAACTCGGCGTGGCCCACGTGCTCGAGGGCAGCGTGCGGCGCGAGGGCGACCGGGTGCGCGTGAACGTCGAGTTGATCGCGGCGCAGGGCGGCGCGCGGGTGTGGGCGCAGACCTACGAACGCCCCGTGGCCGACGCCATCGCGATCCAGGCGGAGCTGGCGCGCGAGATTGCGGGTGCGTTGCATGCCACGCTCACCGCCGGCGAGCGCGCGCAGATCGAGCGCCGCCACACCCAGAGCCAGGTGGCCTACGATCTCTACCTGCGTGCGCGTGGGATCGCGCAGCAGGCCTTCATCGATCGCGAGCCGCTCGACCGCGCGGCGACGCTCTACGAGCAGGCGATCACGGCCGACCCGGCGTTCGCGGTGGCGCACGCGCAGCTCGCCCTCGTGCACAGCACGCTCTACTGGTATGGCCACTTCGATCCCACGCCGGAGCGGCTCGCGAAAATGAAAGCCTCGGTCGACGCGGCCGTGCGCCTCGCGCCCGATCTGGCGGAGACGCGCCTTGCCCTCGGCACCTACTATTATCGCGGTCTGCGCGATCTGCCCAAGGCGCTGGCGGAGTGCCGCGCCGCCGAGGCCGGGCTGCCCAATGACGCGCAGCTCCATCTGATGATCGGCTTCATCGAGCGGCGCGCGGGGCGCTGGCGCGAGGCGCTGGCGCACATTGAGCAGGCGGCCGCACTCAATCCGCAGGATCGCGCGGGTGCTTCGGAATACGTGCTCACGTTGCTGCTGCTCCGGCGCTACGCGCCACTGGTCGAGTTCGCGGACCGCTACACGGCGCAGTTTCCCGACAACCGCAGCATCATCCGCAACGCCTCGCGCGCCCGCTACGAACTCGACGGGGATCGCGCGGCCTACCTGCACCGCTTCACCGTCATGCCGCTCCAGGCACAGGACAAATTCGGCCTCGATGCCGCCGCCGATCTCGCGCTGCTCCGCGGCGACTACGCGCGCGCCGAGGAGTTGTTCTCCGATCCGCGCCTCGAGTATCTGCTCAGCCCCGGCTCCGTCGTCCGCGATCCGCCGGCGCTCGCGCGCGCGATGGTGGCGCACCTCCTCGGCCGACCCGAAGACGCCCGCGCGCGGGCCGACGAGGCAATCGCCTACTACGAGCGCACGAAATGGACGCCGCACCAGCGCGCCGCGGTGCTGACCACGATGGCGCAGGCGCACGCGTTTGCGGGGAGAGTGGAAGAGATGCGACGCTGCGCCACTGAGGCCCGCGCGCTGCTCGCGGGCCGCGACGCCTTCCTCGAGATCGACGAGCTGCCGCTGCTCGCGCAGGCGTATGCAACGTTCGGACTGAGCGAGGAGGCCTTCGCGCTGCTCCGCGAAGTCATGGCCGGCCCCGCGCGCGTGATCGCGCAGGAGATTCGCCACGATCCGCTCTGGCGGTCGCTCAGGGACGATCCGCGCTTCGAGCAGATCCTGCGCTCAGGCAAGGCCCTTTGAAGGCGCGGTGACGCTTCGCGCGTTGTCTTTCCTCCGCGTTTCACTTCGGCTGTCGCCATGACCATCGGCGTCCCCAAGGAAATCAAGATCGGTGAAACGCGGGTTTCGATGACGCCGAGTTTGTGCCGGCGCTGTGTGGCGCTCGGCGCGCGCGTGCTGGTCCAGAAATCGGCGGGCATCGTCGCGGGATTCTCGGACGCGGAATATCGCGCCGCGGGCGCGACGACCGTGGGCGAGGCGGCGAAGATTTGGCGCGCGGCGGATTTGATCTTGAAGGTGAAGGAGCCGCTCCCGGCGGAATACGATCTGTTGCAGACGGGGCAGGCGATTTTCACCTACCTGCATCTCGCGGCCGGGCCGGATCTCGCGCAGGTGCTGATGAAAAAAAGCATCCTCGGCATCGCCTACGAAACGGTCGAGGGCTCCGATGGCAGTTTCCCGTTGTTGAAACCGATGTCGCAGATCGCGGGGCGGCTCTCGATTCAGATTGGCGCGTATTTTCTCCAGTCGCAGCACGGCGGATCGGGCGTGTTGCTGGGTGGCATTCCCGGCACGATGCCGGGGCACGTGGTTGTAGTCGGCGCCGGAAACTCCGGCGCGCACGCGGTCCAGATGGCGGCAGGCATGGGCGCGCGCGTGACGGTGCTCGATCTCGACACCAACAAGCTGGAACAGCTCGACCAGGAGTATCGTGGACGCGTCGTCACGCTCATGTCGAATCCGGCGAACATCGAGCACGAGGTCGCCGATGCGGATTTGCTCATCGGCGCCGTGCTCATTCCCGCCGCGAAGGCGCCGACGGTCGTCACGAAAAAAACCGTCGCCCGCATGCGCCCCGGCAGCGTGATCGTCGACATCGCGATCGATCAGGGCGGGTGCATCGAGAGCATCCGGCCGACCTCGCACGAGAAACCCGTTTACCGCGAGCACGGGGTGATTCACTACGCGGTGCCGAACATGCCGGCGCTCGTCGGCCGCACCTCGACTCTCGGTCTTACGCAGGCGACCGAGCCCTACGTCGCGATGCTCGTGCGCAAGGGCATCGAGCGCGCGCTGCTCGAGCACCGCGGCCTGCAGCGCGGCGTGAACACCGAGGGCGGGAAAATAGTCTACCCCGCGGTCGCGAAGGCGCTCGGGTTGGGTTGAAATTTTATGAGCAGCAATACTATCGCCATTGTTTGGCTGAGTCTGGTCGTGGCGTTTTTGTTGACGCTATGGTTCGCTTCCCGTGGCCGAGACGACGCCAGCGCCGCCAAGGATGTGGCGAAAACACCGGACGAAAGGTCCCGTCCCGGCGACGCCGCGCCACCGCACGCTGCCGGCGCTGAAAAGCCGCCGCAGTCATGAGGCGGATCGCGCTCGCCGCTTTTCTTTGCCTTGGTGGCGTGCTGCGCGGCAAGCCGCTGCCGAGCGGGCCCGGCCGCGTGGAGTGGGCGACGACCGTCGAGCCGATCACGCTCTTCACCTACAAGCCACCGACGTATCGCGACGGACCGCTGCTCGTGGTGTGTCACGGTGTCGCGCGCAACGCCGAGGACTACCGAAATTTCGCAATCACGCTCGCCGAGCGCTACGGCGCGATCGTGGTGGCGCCGCTCTTCGACAACCAGCGTTTTCCGACCGCGCGCTACCAGCGCGGTGGACTGGTGAATGCGGAGGGCAAGGCGCAGCCGCCGGAGGCGTGGACGTATGCCGTCATCCCGAAAATCGTGGCGCACGTGCGGGGCTTGGAGGGCAAGCCGATGCTGCCGTATTACCTGATCGGGCACTCGGCGGGCGGGCAGTTTCTGGTGCGGCTGGCGGCGTTTCTCCCCGGCGAGGCGACGCGCATCGTCGCGGGGAATCCGGGCTCGCTGCTGTTTCCCTCGCGCGATCAGAAGTTCGGCTACGGTTTCGGCGGGCTGCCGCCGGAGCTGAACAACGACGACGTGCTCCGCCGCTACCTTGCGGCGCCGCTCACGCTCTACCTCGGCACCGGCGACATCACGCCGGAGCACAATTTCGACGCGAGTGCGGCGGGCATGGTGCAGGGGCCGCACCGGCTCGCGCG
>JANXSC010000399.1 GCA_025352845.1 Opitutaceae bacterium | reverse complement strand
CAGGCTGCGGCCGAGGACCACGACATGTTTGCCGGCCAGGGAAACGCCCGAGCGCTGCAGCAGTTCCATGATGCCGGCGGGCGTGCAGGCGACGAAGCCCGTCTCATCCTCCTGTGCGACCTTGCCGAGGTTGATCGTGTTGAAGCCATCGACGTCCTTCTCCGGCGACACACGACGAAACACCGCGACCTCGTCGATGTGTTTCGGCAGCGGCGATTGCACGAGGATGCCATCGACCGTCGGGTCGGCGTTGAGTTGATCGAGCAACGCAAACAAGTCAGTTTGCGAAATCGTGATCGGCGGGAGGATGATCCGGCTTGTGATTCCGATCTCGGCGGCGGTCTTTTCCTTTTTTTTCACGTAGGAAACCGACGCGGGATCCTCGCCGAGGCGGACGAGCGCGATGCAGGGCTTGCGGCCGGCGAACGCGGCGACTTCCGCTTTCAACTCGGCGATGATGGCGGCGGCGATCTGGTTTCCGTCGATCAATTCCATGGAAATGAGTGGCCTACGGAACACACGGAATACACGGGAAAAAATTTCCTCTTCCGTGTGTTCGGTATGTTCCGTGGGCCAAGATTCTCGGGGTTACTTCAATTGCAGCGTCTCGATCGTGATGACGATTTCCTTGCCGTCGGGCGCGTTCTTCGCGGTGCCGAAGACGACGACGCCGCGGTCGACGTAATTTTCGATTTGCTCGGTGAGGAGGAGTTTCGAGATGTCGAGGTAGGCGTAGCGTTTGCCGGCGTCGTCGTTGAGCGCGTAGTCGTAGGGGCGGCGCGGGGCGAGGGGGCGGCGCGTCGAGACAAACTTCCCGGCGAACTGGCGCGGCAGCGCGCTGCTGTCGTTGTCGCCGGAGTTGAGGGAAGGCGCAGCCTGACCGGGGCCGGCGGGGGCATTGGTCGGCGCGGTGGGTGCCGTGGGGGCGGAGACCGCGGGGGTCGTCGCGATGGCGGGCAGGCTCGCGCCAGGGCCTTCGATGCGGATGTAGCCAATGAGATTTTTTTCGAGCGAGATCTGCGTCCACTTGCCGTGCAGGCCCGTGATGGATGTCTTGTCCGCCTTGTCGGCGACGGCGAGCACGCCGGAGTCGGGCTTAGGCGCGAGGCGGATGCTCACGCCGGGCTTCACATCGAGGGTCTTCGTGAGATCCTTGTTTTCGACGTAGCCCTCGAACGGTCCCGGCAAATCAATCGCGAGCCAGCCGTCGGGCGCGGTGGCGCTGGCGGCGGCGACGGGCTCGGTGCCCGCTTTCAAAAACGTGAGCGCAGGCGACGCGGGATCGGGCTTCGTGTGGACCGCGGTGGTGACGGCGAGCGGCGCAGCGGCGAGGCTGGCGAGTGCGCCCAGAGCGAGCGCGGCGGTGCGGAGGAATTTAGTCGGCATGGGCGGAAGTGGTGCGGGCGGAGGCGGAGGAGGCTTCGAAGGGCGCGCGCGGGGTTGGTGGATTCACGAAGAGCGCGTCGATCGATTTCGTAGAAAGAACTTTTCCGGCCCGCAATGGGATTCCCTTCAATTGCAGCGCGCCGATTTGGTAGCGACGGAGGCGCTTCACGTCGAAGCCGAGTGTCATGAAGACCTGCCGGATTTCGCGCTTCTTGCCGTGGTGCATGTGCACGTCGAGATTCGCCGAGGCCTCGGAGGCGCCGGCGTTGATGAGCGCGGCGCGCTCGACCTTGTGCTTCTCGCCCTCGATGACGACGCCGCGCACGAGCTGCCCGAGGCGCGAAGCGGGAAATGGTTTTTTGAGAATCACGTGGTAGCGTTTCACGACCACGTTGGACGGATGCATTAGCTTGTTAGCCAAATCGCCGTCGGTTGTCCGAATCACGAGGCCCTCGCTGTCGAGGTCCAGGCGGCCGGCGCAGAAGAAACGGAACTTGGCAAACTCACGTGGCAACAGTTCGAAGACCGTTGCGGCATGGTGCGGGTCGTCGTTGGAGCAGACGAGCCCGCGCGGCTTGTTGACCGCGACCGTGATGCGCGGCTGCGCGGTGGTGCGGACGGATTTGCCGCTCACGGTCACCTTGTCGACCCCGGGCGTGACCTTCTGGCCGGGCTTGGCAGGGG
>JANXSC010000379.1 GCA_025352845.1 Opitutaceae bacterium | reverse complement strand
TGCAGCGGCGCTTCCGGGTTCGGATTCTCATCTCCCGGCGGCACCGCCGGCGGCGGGAGCGCGCCGACCGGCACGCGGTGTTCCTTGCCCGTCGCGACCTCGCGCACGACGAGTTCGCCGTCGGCATCCTGCGGCATGAAGGAATAAGCCAGCCAGCGCCCGTCGCGCGAGAGCTGCGGCGTGGCGACGCTGCGCCACGAATCGAAATCGGCGTGCGTGAGCGGGCGCGGAGCCGGCACCGAGGGCGTCTGCGCCAATGAGCCAGCGACACCGACAATCAACGCGAAGCCAAAACCAATCCCGCGGGGAAGACGGAAAGAAAACATGGTGCGGCGAGCGTGCGCACCACACCGGCGCGGGCAACGCGGGATTTAGCAGAAAACTCAGGCCGCTCCGCCGTCGGTCCGCGTTTTCTCTACTGCGTCAAGTCCCGCACCCGCCCGGGCGCATCTCACTTTCTTGCCCGCTTCATTGAGCGGAAACGCGTCGCAGCGTAGCACTATGCCGCCTGCCCGTGCTGGACCGGAAGGCGCGGTCAGGCTGACCGCGCTACGCTCGGCATCGGCCACAGTTGCAAGAAACTGAGATGCGCCCCACCCGCCCGCCTGGGTGCCTTCGCTCTTCGATTGTGCAGGCTTGTGCTGCATTGGTCGGGCCGCGCTGAACCAACCTCGTCGTCCTCTCCCTTTCGTCCCCATGCCGGCCTCGGACTCCGCCCCGATCAGACCACGCAGCTATCTTCGCACCGGGATCGCCGCGGAGTTCGCACTCTTCCGCCAGCCCAAGGTGCTGCTGGCCGCATTCGCGCTCGTGTTCGTGCCCGCGCTCTACGTGTTGATCTACGTCAGCAGCGTCTGGGATCCGTATGGGAATCTCACGCAGCTGCCGGTGGCGCTGGTGAACGAGGATGTGTCCGTCACCCGCGCCGGCCGTTTACGTTTGTCGACTACCCCACGCCCGACGCTGCCCGGGCGGCCGTGCGAACGGGAGCGGATTTTTTGCGGTCCTGATACCCCCGAATTTCAGCCAGCGGGCCGCGGCCGCGGCGCAACCGGCGCAGCTGGGCGCTTTGATGGCGACCGTGGTCGTCTTCGCGCTCGGTCTCGTGCTCGGAATTCCTCTCGCCCATCCGTTTCAGGTCTGGCTGGTCGCGGTCCTCGGATCGGTGACGTTCGTGAGCATCGTCGTGCTCTTCATGACGGTGCTCGGCGACGCCGGCCGGCTGCTCGCGATCGTGCTGCTGATTTTTCAACTGGCTGCCTCCGGCGGAATCTACCCCGTGGAATTGTCCGCCCCGCTCTACCAAAAAGTGCATGACCTTCTGCCATTCACGCACCTGCTCCGGTCGTTTCGCGCCACCATGTTTGCGGCCTTTGAGGGCCGCTGGGAGTCGTCGGCCGGAACCCTCGCACTCTTCGCCGCCGCGGCCATTTTCCTCGGCATTCTCCTAGCGCGGTGGAAAATCGTCGCGAAGGAGAGCTACGGTCCCGCCGTGGAATTCTAACCCCGTCTTCGGCCATCTTGCTGGGAGCAATCAAATCTCAGTGCGGCTGGGCCGGGGAAACACGTGCTCAAGTTTCGCCAAAAATTCGGGCGGTGGCTTCACGGGCCGCAGGCTGCGGTTGACGAACGCTTGAATCGTATGGGCACTCGTCAGCAGGAGGTCGCCGCGCCAGATTTCGTATTCCAGACGGATTCGAAACGAAGGCCGGCTCCCCATCTTGGTCACGAGCCAGAGTTCGTCGTCGTAGCAGGCGGGATGATGGAAGGTCAGCGCGACCTCGAGCACCGGCAGCCAATAACCCATCGCCTCGAATTGCCGGTAGTCGAACCCATGCTGCTTCAGCAGCGCGGAGCGGCCGATTTCCAGCCACGGCAGATAGCTCGCCTCGGAGACAAAACCCATTTGGTCGGTCTCGGCGTAGCGCGGAGTAACCGGCACGCGAGCGGTGATCACCCCGCAGTTTCAGGCCGCAATCCGGCCGGAGCTGCGAGCCAAAAGCCGGGCCGGAGGCGGAAAGTTTCTCCATCGCACCTGCATCCACCGCCGCCCAAACGCGTGACCGAAACCGATCCTTGAGGTTGGCCGCGACCGGGCCGATGTTCACCGCCGCTCCATTTTTGCATGAACCAGCATCGTGTTGTCGTTACGGGTTTGGGCGTCGTGGCCTGCAACGGCATCGGTGCCGAGGCGTTTTGGTCGGCCAATGTCGCGGGCCGCTCGGGCATCGGACTGATCGACGCCTTTGAGTCGAACGAATTTGCCTCGCGCATCGCCGGCCAGGTCCGCGGATTCGCGCCCGAGAACTTCATGCCGGAGGAAACCGTGAAGCGCGTGGATCGCTTCGTGCATTTTGGCCTGGCCTGCGCCCGCATGGCAATCGACAGCGGCAAACTGGCCGTCGCCGACGAAGACCCGGATCGCCTCGGCGTGATCATCGGCTCCGGATTGGGCGGCCTGCTGTTTCACGAGGAGCAGATGGTCGCGGCACTAAAGCGCGGCGAGATGAGGGTTAATCCCCTCGCGGTCCCGCGGATCACGCCCAACGCCGTCGCCAGCCAAATCGCGATTCACCACGGTTTCCGCGGCCCCAACCTCGCGATCTCCACGGCGTGCGCGTCCGGCGCCCACGCCATCGGGGAGGCGTTCCGCAAAATTCAGCACGGCGAAATGGAGGTTGCCCTCGCGGGCGGCGTCGAGGCGCCGCTGACGCCGTTTAATTTCGCCGCCTACTGCGCGCTGCGCGTGCTCTCGAAACGCAATGCCGACCCGACCCGGGCGTCCCGCCCCTTTGATCGCGACCGCGATGGTTTCGTGATGGGCGAAGGCGGGGCGATTTTGTTGCTGGAAGAACGCACGCGGGCGCTGCGGCGCGGTGCGCCGATCCTCGCCGAGCTCACCGGTTACGCCAGCAATTCAGGCGCCCATCACATGGTCATTCCCGAGGCCGACGGCCGCGACGCCGCGCGCGCGATGGCCGCAGCGTTGAAGGACGCCCGGCTCACGTCGATCGACTACATCAACGCCCACGCCACGTCCACCAAGGCCAACGACACCGCGGAGACGCGCGCCATCAAGTTGGTCTTCGGTGCGTCCGCCGGCCGGATTCCCGTGTCCTCCACCAAGTCCATGATCGGCCACGCCCTCGGTGCCGCCGGGGCGATCGAGGCGGTGGTTTGCGTTCAGGCGCTCGCCCACCAGATCATTCCGCCGCCATCAATCTGGACGCACCCGATCCCGACTGCGATCTCGACTACGTCCCGCACGAGGCCCGTGCCGCGAAATTAACCAACGCGATGTCAAACTCGTTTGGCTTTGGAAACTGCAACGCGACGCTCATCTTCGCCCGACCTTCCTGAATTTCCCCCTATGATACCAATCGCTGAAATGTAGGGCCGGACCTTGTGTCCGCGCCGTGGACCCTCTTGCATGGCACCCACGGCACGGACACAAGGTCCGGCCCTACAAAACCCAAACTATTCAAGCCATCGGGATGACCACTGAATCCATCGAGCAAAAGGTGCGGGAGATTCTGGCCGCGAAACTTTCGCTCCCGTTGGAAAAGATCGGCCGCGAGAGCCGGCTCGTCGAAGATCTCGGCGCGGATTCCTTCGGCGCGCTGGAGGTGCTCTTCGAAGTCGAGGAGACCTTCGGCCTCAGCATCCCCGACACCGAAGTCGAGCGCGTGCGCTGCGTGAAGGACATCGCGGCTTACGTCGCCGAGCAGAAGGAAAAAGCGCCCGCGCCCGCAGCGGATGCGGTCGCCGACGCGACTGGCCAGCGCGACAGCGAATCACCCGGAGACCCAAAGAACCCGCCTCCGATCGGGTAGGGTCTGAAACTCGTCGGGGCTGACTAGCCCAACCTACAGCGTCCGAATCCGCACCGAGCGGCCATGCACGTCGAGTTTCTCCATCGCGGCAAACGCGGCGACCACGGGCTCGGCTTTCTTCACGCCCGCCTTGTCGTAGCGGATGATGCTCGTGCGCCGGAGAAAATCCGCGACGCGCAGCCCACTGAAGAACCGCCCGGAGCGTCCCGTCGGCAGCACGTGGCTCGGTCCGGCGGTGAAATCGCCCAGCGCCGTCGGCGTGTGGTTGCCGATCATGATCGCGCCGGCGGTTGTGATATCGGCGGTGAGTTTCTTCACGGCCGCCTCGGCCACGAGCAGCTCGAGGTGCTCGGGCGCGACGTAGTTCGCCACATCGCCCGCCTGTGCGAGCGATTTCGCCTCGATGGCCAGAAAACCCTGCTCAAGCACGCGCTGAATTTTGTCCGACCGGCCGATGAGCTGGAGCTGCGTGCGCATCTCGGACATGACTGCCGCGATGATGTCGACTGAGGTCGCCACGAGGTAGAGTTTCTCCCGACCCGAGCCGTGCTCCGCCTGCGCGAGCAAATCCGCCGCGACAAACGAGCTCTTCGCCGTCTCGTCGGCGATCACCATCAGCTCGCTTGGGCCCGGCAGCGAATCGATGCCCACGGGACCGAAGACCTGCCGCTTCGCCTCACACACATAGGCGTTGCCGGGGCCGAAAAGTTTATCCACCGGCGGAATCGTCGTTGTGCCAAAGGCCATCGCCCCGATCGCCTGCACGCCGCCGATGCGATAGACTTCCTCGATGCCCACGAGGTGCAGCGCGGCGAGCACGCCATCGGCCACCTTGCCCTCGGCATTCGACGGCGTGAAGACCGCGATCTCCGGGCAGCGCGCAATCTTCGCGAGCGTGGCGGTCATGAGCACGGTCGAGACGAGCGGTGCCTCGCCGCCGGGCACGTAGAGTCCGACGCGCCGGATGGGATCGAATTTTTCGCCGACGCTCGCGCCGTGCTTGTTCTTCGCGGTCCACCCCTCGGGCAGCCCGCGGCTGTTGAACGCGACGATGTTCTCGTGCGCCGCCTTCAGAGCCTTCATCTCCGCCGTCGGCAGCCGCTTGGCCGCCGCCGCGAGATCGTTGGGACCCAGCCGGAAATCGCGCGCGCGCAGCTTCGCGCCATCGAACTTCGCCGCATAGTAGGCCACGGCCTCGTCACCCCGCTGCCGCACGTCGGCGAGGATGGTCGCGACGGAGTCCGCGATCTCGCGCGGCACGATGGTCGTGCGGCAAAAGGCGCCCAGCTCTTCGGCGAAGGTCTTGGAAGTGTGGTGAATCGTGCGCATGGGGCTTTAAGGGCGTGTAAGGATCGCGGCGACGCCCCGCGAGGAATTTCGTCGGGCTCCCTCTAAACTCCGCCAGCGACCACCCGCGACCGCCTACTTTGCGCCGTAGCCCGGCACCGCGAAGTGCGCCGCGCCTAAATTCTCGTTTACGATCACCTTGTCGAAGCTGATCGTGACCTTTTGCCACACGCCCTTGGCGTCTTTCGACTCCGTGGTCAGCAACCGGGGAAACCGGATGCCGGACACGTTGACCTCGCCTTCCTCGCGGATCCGCCCGCCGGCCTCCGTCTCCGTCTGCACGAGCCGGCCGGTCGCGAGTTCAAAATAACGGACAAAAATAATGTTCGGCGCATGGATGAACGCGATTTTCTGACACGCGATGCCATCGATCTTTGCCGGGCCCTGATCCTCCAGCTGGCCGCCGACGCTCTCGATGCCGCGGAAAAACGCCAGGTTCTCCCACGTGTTGGCGCGCAGCCGCTTGATTTGATCGACGCCGAGAATGCCCAGGCGGTTCTTCGCCGCGTCGGCCTTGTTTTCGAATCGCTGCCACGCGTCGTAGCCATCGAGCGCGGTGTCGTCCGTGCCCTTGGCCGAGGTCGTGGTGATCCGCTGCTGCATCGGCCGCTGGAACACGATGTCCATCGCCATCGTGACCGTCTTCGCCGGGTCCGCGGGATCGGCCGCGCTGAGCGTGCCGATGAAGTGGACGGACTTGAGGCCGTTCAACACCGCCTCAGAGGCGATGTGCGCGCGGGCCTTGGCGATAATCGCCGGCTCGGCGGCCTGCGCCAACGTGAGCCCAGCGGCGGCAAAGCCCAGCGAAACAAAACGAACGACGGACAGTTTCAAAAGCATGGCCGCACCGTGGCACGGTTTGCGCCACGAGGAAAGACCGGAGGCGGGCTTTGGTAGGGCGGGTCTCTGACCCGCCCTTGGTGCGAACACTCAAGGCGTGAAAGGGCGGGTCTGTGACCCGCCCTACTTTCGATCCGGCCTGTCTCTCCCCCTGCAATTTACTCCCACTCACTCGTCGCCGGCGGTTTCGAGCTTACGTCGTAAACCACGCGGCCCACCCCGCGCACTTCGTTGGTGATGCGGCTGGAGATTTTTTGCAGGACCTCGTGCGGGAGCTTGGCCCAGTCGGCCGTCATGGCGTCGGTGCTCTCGACGATCCGCAGCGCGATCACGTAGTCGTAGGTGCGTTCGTCGCCAAAGACGCCGACGGTTTTCACGGGGAGGAAAACGCAGAACGACTGCCAGACTTTCCAGTAGTAGCCGCTCGCCATCATCTCTTCCTGCAGCACGAAATCGGCATTGCGGAGGATTTCGAGCTTGGGCTCGGTGATGTCGCCCATCATGCGCACGCCGAGGCCGGGGCCGGGAAAGGGCTGGCGCCAAACGACTTCCTTCGGGAGGCCAAGCGCCGCGCCGACGCGGCGCACCTCGTCCTTGAAGAGTTCGCGCAACGGCTCGACGAGCTTGAGCTTCATCCGCGCCGGCAGCCCGCCGACATTGTGGTGCGTTTTAATTAGCGACGCTGGGTTGCCCTGAATCGAGACGCTCTCAATCACGTCGGGATAGAGCGTGCCCTGCGCGAGGAACTCCGCGCTGCCCTTGATCGATTTCAGCGCCGTCTCAAACACCTCGACAAAGGTGCGCCCGATAATCTTCCGCTTTTGCTCCGGCTCGGTCACGCCCTTGAGCCGGCGAAGAAACAGCTTCGACGCATCGACCACGCGCAGGTCGATGTGGAAATGATCGCCGTAAAGTTTCTCGACCGCAGCGCGCTCGTTCTTGCGGAGCAGGCCGTTGTCCACGAACACGCACGTGAGCTGTTT
>JANXSC010000377.1 GCA_025352845.1 Opitutaceae bacterium | reverse complement strand
GACGCACAGCGCCCAACCGCTGCAATCCAAAAAAGAGGCGGGAACCAAAAGCGCGGCGCACCCTTATCGGCCTGCGGACACTCCTGCCCGCGTCCTAGTCAGCTACCACTCCATCTTCGGCGGCGGCGGCTTCAGGGGAAGTTCGTCGAGTTTCCCCGCCGCCGAGACGACCTCATAGGCGGTGCGGAAGTGCAGCTTCGCGAAATCGCCGAGGGCGCGGGTGCCGAATTTTTCCATGATTTGCGCGGCCTGTGTTTTAACGAGCGGGCCGGCACCTTTCTGGAGTTTCGCGCCGAAGCGTTTCGAGAGGTCGTGCATCGCGCGCACGAACTCCGCGCGCGCCACGACCGACGCCGCGGCGACGACCGGATCGGATTCGGCCTTCGTGCGCATTTTCAGGTCGAAGTCGGCGACGCCCTTTTTCGCCAGCTCGCGCTGCACAAGAGGCTGCTCAGAGAATTGATCGAGGAGGCCCCACGGCACGCGCTTCTTCGCGAGCGCGTCGGAGAGCGCGGTGGCGTGCTGCCACGCGAGGAGGCGGTTGAGGTTCGCGCCGGGGCGGCCCATCAGCTCGTTGTAGCGCTCCATCGTGCGGCAGTAGCAGACCTCGACCACCGCGCCGCGCGTGCTGCGGATGATCTGGTCGAGTTTCATGATCTGCGGCTCGGCGATTTTCTTGGAATCCTGCACGCCAGCCGCGCGCCAAGCCTCGATGGCCGGCTTGTCGGCGATGACGGTCGCGGCGACCACTGGGCCGAAGAAGTCGCCCTTGCCGCTCTCGTCGAGGCCCGCGTGCGGCTCGAACCAATCGGGATGCAAGACTTCGTCATAGCCGAGCGTCGCCGCGCCGATGACCTCCGGCTCCAGCGTGTCGCGCACAAAATCCTCCGTGCCCTTCCCTGCGATCACGACCTTGCCGCTCGTGTAGGCGCTCACGTTGATCTTGAGCTGCTCCGCCTTGAACGCGAAGCGCGTGTAGGGCACCTCGCACCGCTCCCAGCCCCGACCCTCGCCGATGGCGCGAAGTTTCTCCATCTGCGCGTCGTCCAGCTTCGCGGTGTAGGAGGCGAGCTTCTTGGGGGCTTCGGGTTCGTCGCTGAACTTTTTCGGCATGGAATGAGTGGCCACAAAAATCACGAAAACGCACCAAAAAGAAAACGTCGCTTTCGTTCACCGCGGTTTTGTGCGTTCTCGTGTTTTTCGTGGCCAACCAATCCGCCCGCCTCATCGCGACCAAAATTGATTTTCAGCGCGCTCTGCGCGCATGGTATCGCGTCCACGCGCGGAAACTCCCATGGCGCGAGTTGCCGTCGCTCTACCAAACCGTCGTGAGCGAGTTCATGCTCCAGCAGACCCAGGTGAAAACGGTGCTCCCCTACCTCGCGCGGTGGCTCATCGAGCTGCCCGACTTCGCCGCGCTCGCCGCGGCGCCCGAGTCGCGCGTGCTAAAACTCTGGGAAGGTCTCGGCTACTACTCGCGCGCCCGCAACCTCCACCGCCTCGCGCAGCAGGTCGTCGCGTGGCCCGAGCTGCGTCGCACCCCCGAGGCATGGCGGGAGCTGCCCGGCGTCGGCCCCTACACTGCGGCCGCGATCACGAGCATCTCGTTTGGCGCGGCGGCGGCGTGCGTTGATGGCAACGTCGTCCGCATCCTCGCGCGGCTCACCGCCGATGCCACGGAGTTTCGCGACAGCGCGAGCGCGGCGAAAATTTTCGCGCCCCTCGCCGTGGCGCTCCTCCCCGCCGACACCCCCGGCGACCACAATCAGGCGATGATGGAACTCGGCGCGACCGTCTGCTTCCGCCAAAAACCGCTCTGCCTCACGTGCCCGGTGCGCGGGTTTTGTGCGGCGGCCAAGCGCGGCGAACCGGAAGCTTTCCCGCGACTCGCGCCGAAGAGGATCGAGCAACGCACCGTCACGCGCGCGTGGTGCGAACGCGACGGCGCGCTGTTGCTGCATCGCGCCGCCGCCGGCGCCCGCCGCTTCGCCAACATCCACGAGCTGCCCACGCCCGAGCAGGCCGGCCTCGCACCCGCAAAAGTCGCGTTTGGCACGCTGCTCGCCAAAAAGCGCCGCGCCATCACGCGCTTTCAAATCACCGAGTCGATCCACGCGGTGCCTGCACCCCGCGGCAAACTCCGCGCCGAACTCGTCTGGGTGCCGCTTGCGAGCATCGGGGCGATCACGCTTTCCGGCCCGCACCGCCGCTGGATCGCGGAGATACTCCAGCGCCGGGCGCCGTAAAGCAGCTTCCGGTGTAGGGCGGGGTCTCCCGACCCCGCCGGGTTTATGCTGCGGGACCGAATCTCCCCAGACAGCGGGGTGCGGAGACCCCGCCCTGCTATGATGGCGCGGGGATCAAGCGGGAAAAAAGCGCCGGTGGATTTATCTCAGGGCAACGAGGGGAAAAGCGGTTGGGTGGTTGTCCTTTTCAGCGGCTTGCGGGGAAAGAAGCGGGGCGCGGGGTGCGCCTGGGTTGCGAAGGCTTTCACATCCCAAACCTGAACGTGTCGGGCGTCCAAGTTAACCTGCTACCTGCGCATGGTGGGGCCAGCGCCTGGTGCTGTGTGCAAAGTGAAGCGCGAAAGGGACGGAGGGCCGCGGCCCCATCGCGCGCGGGCAAATCCATTCCCAGCTTGATCGATTCGGCCTTGGTTTCCACCAGGCGTTCCAGCCGTTTCGCAACACTGGGATTGTTTGTCATAGCGGCGGACAGGCTGGGCGCTTTTCGCCCGCTTGTCCGCCTTCATGGCATCTACGTCGGACGACTTCGCGCCCTACCCCAGCGCTAGATCGCTTCGCTTCACATCCTTGATCGCCCACTTGGTGATCGTGAGGCCCTTGGCGGTGCGCGTGCTCACGGGCACGGGCGTGAGATCGAAATCGATTTCGCGCACGCGCGCGCCGCTTCGGCCGTCGAGCGAGACGTGGAGGCTCTTGGGCATGTCCTTTTCCTTCACACTTACCTCGAGATAGACCACGCGCGAACCCTCGCTCTTTACCAGCGGATAGAGCTTGTCGCGCGAGAGACCGCCGATCTGGAATTTCTTCGCGAAGGCTTTGCCGGACTCCTTGTCCTGATAAACCATCGTGTAGAAATTCAGATCGCCCTCCTTCGGCCACACGGCGATGTGCATGATTTCGCGGCCCATGAAAATCTTGTCCGCGACCTTGGCCACCTTCAGCGAACCGTCGCGCATGATCGTGAGCACGCTGTCGAGGATGGTGCACTCGGTCACGAACTCGTGCTGCCGCCAGTTGAGCCCGATGAACCCATCCTCGCGGTTGACGTAGAGCCGTTGGTTGGCCGACACGACCTCCGACGCATCGATCTGCTCAATCTCGTCGTAGCTGGTGCGGCGCTTGATCCCCTTGCCGTATTTCTCCTGCAACATCTCGAACCACGCGACGGCGTAGCCCGTGAGATTGCGCAAGTTCGCCTTCGTCTCCTTCATCCCCTCTTCGATCTTATTCAGCGCTTCGTCGGCCTGGAAGCGGTTGAAGGCGGAGATGCGCTTGATGCGGATTTCGGTGAGGCGCGTGATATCCTCGTCGGTCACGTCGCGTCGGAGCTGCTTGAGAAACGGCTGCAAGCCCTCGCGGATTTCGGCGAGAACGCTCTCCCACGTCTTCGATTTTTCAATCCGGCGGTAGATGCGCTCCTCGATGAAAATCCGTTCGAGCGAATCCCAGTGCCACTGCTGGTCGAGCTCGCCGAGCTTGATTTCGAGTTCCAGTTTGAGCAGCGCCTTGGTCTTGTCGACCGAACGCTTGAGGATTTCGCGCACGCCGAGAAACTCCGGGCGATCCTCGCCCGACTTCTCGTCGTTCACAATCACACAGGCGGCGGGCGAGAGATTCTGCTGGCAGGCCGTGAAGACGTAGAGCTGCTGAATCACCTGATCCGGATCGGCACCCTGCGGCAGGTGGATGAGAATCTCGACCACGTCGGCCGTGTTGTCGTCGACGTGTTTGACCTTAATCTTGCCCTTCGCGTTGGCGGCGAGGATCGATTCGATGAGCGTCTCCGTGGTGGTGCCGTAGGGCAGCTCGGTGACCGCGACGAGATACTTGGAACGCTGCTCGATCTTGGCGCGGATTTTGACCTTACCGCCCCGCTCGCCGTCGTTGTATTCCGCGAAATCCGCGATGCCGCCCGAGGGGAAATCGGGATAGATGCGGAAGGTTTTCCCCTGAAGATGATTGATCGCCGCCCGGCAGAGATCGTTGAAATTGTGCGGCAGGATTTTCGTCGAGAGCCCGACCGCGATGCCCTCCGCGCCGTCGAGCAGCACGATGGGAAATTTCGCCGGTAGCGTGACGGGCTCTTTCGCGCGACCGTCGTAGCTGAGCTGCCAGTTCGTAGTCTTCGGATTGAAGAGGACGTCCTTGGCAAAATTCGTCAGCCGCGCCTCGATGTAACGCGGTGCCGCCGCGTCGTCGCCCGTGAGTGTGTTGCCGTAATTGCCCTGCGGCTCGATCAGAAACGCGCGCTGTCCGATCGCGACGAGCGCCGCTCCGATCGAGGCGTCGCCGTGCGGGTGGAGCGACATGGTGCGACCGACGACGTTGGCCACCTTGTGGAAACGGCCATCGTCCATTTCCCACAGCGTGTGGAGAATTCGGCGCTGCACGGGCTTCAGCCCGTCGTCGAGGTGCGGCACCGCGCGATCGAGAATCACGTAGCTCGCATACTCGAGAAACCAGTTGCGGTAACTCTGCGCGAGCGGTGCGTTCTCTTCCTGCACCTTGCCACTACGAACCCGAGGCGCGGCCGGCGGCAGAGCCGGCGTAGAGGAAACGGGCATCACACCCGGCTCCTTCGGCTGCGCCGCGGGGTTTTCTCCAGCTGCGGCCAGCGGCAGCGGGCTCGCCGAGAGCGAAGGCTGCGCAGCTTCGGCTTCGCCCGCATCCGACTTCCCCCCAGCGGACCCGCGACGTTTGTTGTCGGATTTCAAATTCTTTCCCGCTGGAACGACAGGCGCGGTGTCGCCCAACTGAAGCTCGGGTTGGTCGGAAGATTTGGACGTTTTGCGTTTGGCCATCGAAGAACGACAGGAGACGGCTAGACCCCACCGGGTAAAGCCTGATCTACAAACTCCCAGTCAACCGACCTGCCCCGCGAATGGATTGAGGCGAGGCAATGATCTCAATTCTCCGGCCGTGAGTCCTCACGACCTCCATATCCGCGAAGTCACACCCACAGGTCCGCGGTGATTTCCGACGCGACGCGCTCGCCGGTCTCGACCGCGCCATTCAGATAACCCTGCGAATCGATCGAGGTGTGCTCGCCACAGAAATGCGCATTTCCCTCTTGGGCTCCTTCGATACCCGCGAATTCCGTATATTGCCCCTTCTTCCGATAGGCGTAACTGCCGCGGGTGAACGGCGTGCTCTGCCCCCAGTAATCGACGGTCGCACGCTGGTTAAAATAGCCTCCAAGTCCGGGAAAGACCGGCTCGATTTGCGCGAGAAACGCCGCCGCCTGCGTGGCGGGCGCGCCGGTCCTAAAGGTTTCCGCGTGATTGCCGCCGGAGTATCCCACCAAAATCCCCGCCGCGCCCGGCTGCGCGCGAGTCACTTCCCAAGACGCTTGGTAGCCGGTGTCGGCAAAGCTGTCGCCGTTGCCGCCGAACGTCACCCAGTGCCGGCGGGTAAACTGCAGGTTCAGTTTCGCATTCGCCCCCATCGGCAGCTCGTCGATGGCGGTGAATTTCAACGGACTGAATCCCGCGCCACTGATGTCGACGACGTTGCGCAGAATCGAAAACGGCAGTGCGAACACCACTTTGTCCGCCGCGACATCGTGCATACCCTGCGTATTTTGAAACGTTAGGGTGTAGGCACCGCCCGCCGTGCGTCGCGCCGCAACCAGCGATTCGCCGGTCATGATTTGATTCGACAGCACGGAAACAAGCGTCGACACGATTCGATCGTTGCCGCCGCGCACATGGTATTTCTCGTTCGAAGTCCCGAAGAGGTTGAACTGGCCGGGGCTGTTGTAGGCGAGAAGGTAGATCAAGCTGAGCGCACTTTGCGTTCCTGATTCGGCGCCATACTCAATGTTATAGGCTATATCCAGCAGCTGGCCGAACCGGGAGTTCATGCCGCCCGGCACGCTCTCGTTGATCCAGTCGGAGATCGACATCTGATCGAGCTGCCGTCCCCGCGGTGTCGAACGATTGTAGAGCGTCGGATACCCCGCCTCGGAAAGATCACGATGCAGCTTCTGCCAGATCGCCTTCAGATCATTCGTCGCGTCACGAAAGGTATAAGGCGCCCGGTCGAAATAGAAGAACGGCGTCGAGCCGTTCGGCTCCGCCGCAAGCAAATTATCCAGCGGAAGCCTCAATTCCTGCGCCAAGTGACGAATGCTGCCGTGCCCCTGATCGATTAGTTCCCCGCCGTGCTCCGCGATTTGGCCTTCAAGAAAATCGGCCCGACGCGTCCAGCACCGTCCGCCCACGCGGGAATTTGCCTCATACACGGTGGCGTCCAGCCCCGCCTGCTTCAACCGATACGCACACGTGAGGCCGGCCAGACCGGCCCCAACCACCACGACCCGTGCGTTCGAACCGGCGGGTTTTGCCGCACGCAGGAACGGTGTCGCCGCCACGGTGGCCGCCGCCGCCGCGGTGCCGAGAAACTGGCGCCGGGAAATCGCTGCCGTGGATCGCTTCTCGCAGATCTGCTCCACGTCCAGTCCGGTCACGGCGGACGCGCGGGCGACCGAGGCAAGGCGACGCAAATTCTGGAAAAAGGGAGTGTGGGCCATGGGGATATCGGAGCGCGCGAGGCTGGCGTGCCGCTCCAGTCGAATCGAACCAAAAATGGCGGATTCTACCCCTACTTCGCCACTATCTCCCCTCGTAGCACCTGGAGCGCCGCCTCCAAATCCGCGTCACGCCCGGCGCGGAGATCGGCGAGAGTGCGCACGACAGGCACATCGGGCTCGACACCGTTGGCCTCAAGCCGGCGGCCCTTCGGCGTCACGTAGTCGAAGCGGCTGAGTTGCAGTTCGCCGCCATCGGGCAGCGAATGAAACCAACTCGCGAGCACGGCACCCGCCGTCTTGCGACCGACGATCGTGGCGCGACCATGCTCCTGCAGCACCGCCGAAAAAATCTCCGCGGCGCTGCCCGTTGCGCCATCGACAAGCACAGCCACCTTCCCCGCATAGCGCGCCGATCCGATCTGCCAGGAATTTTTTCCGCTCCGATATCCGCCGCGCGTGATGAACGCTCCGCAGCCCACCGAGTGCGCGAAAAATTCCCCGATGGTGATGCCGAGCGAGATCGTCCCGCCGCCCGGATTGCGCCGCAAATCGATCACCACGCCCGGAGCATCGGGCTGGGCCTTGAGCTGGTTGCTCAACCAGCGGCGGTCGGTGGTGTCGAAGCCGTCGAAGCGCAGGTAAACAAATCCCCCGGGGAGCACGCGCACCTCCTGCCTCGGCTTCGTTGTGAGCGGGCGCGCCACGAGGGCGAGCGCCACCGGCTGGTCGAGCGCGTCGAGAAAACTCCACTGCGCGACCTCGCCGTCGCGCGGGCGGAAATCGTTGCGCTCGCCGAGTGGCTCGCCGTTGCGTGCCACCACGATCCAGCCGGGCTTTACGCCCGCAGTCTCGGCGGGGCTGCCGGGCACGAGTTCACTCACGAGCCAGCGGCCCTCGGCGCGCGTCATGTTGAAGCCGGTGCGCGGCCGCACTTCGGTGTGGCGCTCGTTCGCCTGCTGCGGCGAGAGCGCGTGCGTGTGGCTGTCCTTCAGCAGATCGACCATCGCGTTGAGCGACGCGTAGAGCGCTTTGTCGTCGGGCGCAGCGACGGCCTCAGTGCCGTATTTCAAACCCGCCGCCTCCCAATCCACGCCCTGCAATTTCGCATCGTAGTGCGCATCCTTCACGAGACTCCACACGCGCTCGAATACCCGCACGTTTTCCAGTGCCCGCGTTTCCTGCGCGGCGGGCAGGCCGCTGATCGCGATGCGCGGCGCGGGCGTGGAGACGCAGCCCGCAAGTAGCGTCATCACGAGAAGCACCAACGCAAACTTGGGAGGGGATAACCGCATCGCGCAAAACACCGCCGTTACGGCGCAAACTGCGCTCGCATCCGCGCCACGAACTCGCCGGACTGGCGGGCCGTCGCGCGAAACTCACGCGACACCGTCGCATCAGCTGCCACGCGCCGCCAGAATTCGCCCGCCCATTCCGCCGCCTCCCGCCATTCGGCGAGCACGCCGGGCAGCGGTGGCCGCGGGGCGAGCACCCGAGCGACCACTTCGCCCTGCGTGTTCGGTGCCCACAGCATCGGCAGCATGTCGTAAGCGGGCGTGGGCCGAAGCGGCAGCGTGTCATCGAGCCAGAACGCGAGGTTCCCGAAATGCATGTCGGAATTTCCGATCAACTCGCCGAAGCTGTGCAGGTGCCGCACCGCCGTCAGCCCGGCCGCGTCGATGAGCCCGTCGCGCGCCAACGCCTCCGCCGCCGCACGCCAGTCGTTTACGGCGCCGCCGGAGCCGAGCGCCGCATGCAATGCCTCCAGCGACACCACGCCGCGCCGCCCATGCGCGCCCACGCGATCATGACGCGCGACTTCGAGGAAGCGCCGCCCGCCCGCATCGAGCACGCGCGCGCCCGCCGTCGCGAGCCCGCGCTCCGCCAGCACGGCCAGCGCGTGCGCTTCGGCCGCAAGCAAGTCCGCCCAGCGACGACCGGATTGACTTTCCATCGCGGGAGAAAATTTCACCAGAATAGGCTGTAGCGCACCGCCCCGGTGCCGGATCGCCGCGAGGAACTTCGGCTGCTCACCGCCCGCCGATGATCCCGGCAGGCCGCCCGCCGACATCTGCGCCGCCAATTCGGGAAACCGCGTCGCGCGCGATGTCTCTGGCACCACCACCGCCCCGCCCACCGGCTCCATCTGCCGCGCGAGCACCCGCCGCAGCGGCGCTTCGCCGAGCACCAAGTCCCCCGGCAAATCGCTGCCTTCCGCCTGGAGAAAAACCAGCGTGTCATCGTCAGCCCACATCCGCGGATCCGCGGGGAGCTGCAGCGTCTCCGCCACGCGCCGCGCCTCCTGCCGCCCGAGGAATCCCTGCGGCCGCAAGTCACCCAGGAAAAAAGGAAATCCCTCCACCATCCCCTCACGATCCGTCATGCGCTCCGCCCACGGCGGCGCTGCGCCCGCCCATTCAATCAAGGTGCCGCCGTGCAACGTGTGCAACCGCGCCCACTCCCGCGCCCGCCCCGTCGCATCAATGCGATAGATCGGCCAGCGGTCGCCCGCCGTGCGCACCGGCCGGCGCAACGCATACCGCGCCCGTCGCGCCGCCCCGAGCGCCACCACCGAATCGCCAAAACGCGCCAACCCGCGCGAGATGGTGGATTGGTTTACTCCCAGCGCCGTCGCCAGAGCCTGTGCGGTCAAGGCTCCGCCGACCTGCAAGCGCAGGGATATGTCGCCGGGAGCAATGTGTGCGGGACGAGGCATGGTGGCTTATTGCGCATAGATCAGCACGCATTGTTGCAATTGCAACAATTTGAAAATCAGGATCTAGCTCGTCACTAGGCTCTGATAACGCATAGATTTAAGCCAAGATCTACACCGCCACGAGATCCTTCTCCACTTTCAGATTCCCGATGATGAAGTCCTGGCGGTCGGGCGTGTTCTTGCCCATGTAGAAACTCAACAAGTCGTCGCTGTTCTGGAGGTGGTTCAGCGAGACAGGTTCGAGGCGAATTTTTTCGCCGATGAAATCCTTGAACTCGCCCGCGGAGATTTCGCCGAGGCCCTTGAAGCGCGTGATCTCGTGGCTCGTGCCGAGCTTCATCATCGCGGCCTGTTTCTCCTCCTCGTTGTAGCAATAGATCGTCTCGCGCTTGTTGCGCACGCGGAAGAGCGGCGTCTCGAGGATGAAGAGGTGGCCGTTGCGGATGAGATCGGGGAAAAATTGGAGGAAGAATGAAATCAGCAGCAGACGGATGTGCATGCCGTCGACGTCCGCATCGGTGGCGATCACGACCTTGTTGTAGCGAAGGCCGTCGAGCGCCTCCTCGATGTTGAGCGCCGATTGGAGGAGATGAAACTCCTCGTTCTCGTAGATGACTTTTTTCGAGAGGCCGTAGGTGTTGAGCGGTTTTCCCTTCAAAGCGAAGACGGCCTGCGTCTGCACATCACGCGTAGCGGTGAGCGAGCCGGCGGCGCTGTCGCCCTCGACGATGAAGAGCGTGCTCTCCTCCGCACGCTCATTGCGGTCGCCGAGGTGAAGGCGGCAGTCGCGGAGTTTCTTGTTGTGGAGCGATGCCTTTTTTGCGCGCTCGCGGGCGAGGTTGCGGATGCCGGCGAGTTCCTTGCGCTCGATCTCGCTCTCCTCGATTTTCCGCTTCATCGCCTCGGCGGTCTCCTTGTTCTTGTGGAGAAAAACGTCGAGCGACTGCTGCATGAACTTCCCGATAAAATCCTTCAGGCTCGGCCCGTCGGGGCCGACCGCAGCGGAGCCGAGCTTGGTCTTCGTCTGCGATTCGAAGATCGGCTCCATCACGCGCACCGAGACGGCGGCATCGATGGACTGGCGGATGTCGGCGGCGTCGAAGTCTTTCTTGAAATGGTTGCGGACCGTGTCGACGAGCGCTTCGCGAAACGCCGCGAGATGCGTGCCGCCCATTGTCGTGTGCTGCCCGTTGACGAACGAAAAATATTCCTCGCCGTAGTGCGCGCCGTGGGTGAACGCCACCTCGATGTCGTCGCCCTCGAGGTGGATGATCGGGTAGAGCGGCTCACCACTGAGATTTTTTGTGAGGAGGTCGCGCAGGCCGTGCTCCGACTTGAACGACTTGCCGTTGAACGTGAGCGTGAGCCCGCGGTTCAGAAACGCGTAGTTCCACAGCATGTCCTCGATGAACTCGGCGCGAAACTTGAAGTCCTTCCCGAACAACTGCTCGTCCGGCGTGAACTCCACGAGCGTGCCGTTGCGCTCCTCGCTCTTCACGATCTTGTGGTCTTTGCGCAGCTTGCCCTTCTCGAACTCGACGAGCTTCGACTGGCCGTCGCGAAACGCCTGCGCGCGATACTCGAACGCGAGCGCGTTGACGGCCTTCTGGCCGACGCCGTTCAGACCGACGGATTTTTGAAAGGTCTCGCTGTCGTATTTCGCACCCGTGTTGATGATCGAGACGCAGTCGATGAGTTTGCCGAGCGGGATGCCGCGCCCGTAGTCGCGCACGCGGAGGGTGCGCTCAGTGAGATCGACCTCAATCTTCTTGCCCTGCCCCATCGTGAATTCGTCGATGCAGTTATCGATCGTTTCCTTAAGCAGGACGTAGATGCCGTCCTCGGCGTGGGTGCCGTTCCCCAGTCGCCCGATATACATGCCGGGGCGCAGGCGGATGTGCTCAAGCGAAGAGAGGGTCTTGATCGAGGCTTCGGTATAGGCTTGGGCCATGAGAGTTGTGCGAAAGCAGAGGCAGCATGAGCGCGTTGACAAGCGCGATCAAGTGAAGCGCAGGCAATCCATGCTCCTCCGCTGATCGTCCATCCAAAAACCACACTGCGTCCGGCGGTGGCGGCCACCGCCGGGACCCAGAAGACCACGCACACTCGGGTTTGGCTGGAGAAAACCCTACTCGGCGGTCGTCGGATTGATCACGCTGCAGACCCGCGAAACGCGATTGGCCGGCAAGCCGGCCTGCTTCGCGTGCTCACGCACCATCTCCTCGTTTGGGGCGATGTAGACGCAGTAAATCTTTTCGTCGGTCACAAAACTCTCAAGCCATTGAATCTGGGAGCCGAGCTTTTGGAGCACACCGCAAGATTGCTGGGAGATGCCGCGCAACTGTTCGGCGGAAAGTTTGCCGGCGCCGGGGATTTCGCGTTCGATTATGTATTTGGGCATGGGGGCTTTCTTTCTTTGAGGTTTGGGAGCAGCTATTGTTCGGAGAGAAATGGGTGACGGAATGAGGATTGGATTTTTCGAGCGCCCCACTGGTTCAGTCGGGCGATGAATTGAGGTAGTAGTATCGGGTTCGGTTTGTCGATCTACGGCTGAAGCTGGTAGACTTCTCGTCGAACCAACCGGCGGCGCACCAAAAATCCTGTGGCCTTGCCTAGCTCCCCCTCCCCCATACGATCATGAGATCCCTCATGAAAAAATTTCTCATCATTCTCGGCGTTCTCGCCGTCCTCGGCATCGCCGCTGTGGTCTACGTTTCGATGCACCTCGGCGAGATCGTGACCGCCGGCATGAACCGCTACGGCCCGCAGCTCACGCAGACGCGGCTCACTCTCCAGAGCGCGACGATTTCCCCGTTCAGCGGCGTCGGCACGCTCAACAACCTCGTCATCGGCAACCCGAAGGGCTGGAGCGAAAACGACCTCGCCTCGCTCGGCAAAGTCCATATCGAGGTCGTGCCCTCCTCCCTGCGGGGCGACCATATCGTGCTTAACGAGGTGATCATCGAGGCGCCCGTCTTCAACTACGAGACGAAGATCATCAACAGCAACGTGAACGACCTTCTGAAGAACATCGAGCAGGCACTCGGCGGCGCGAAACCGGCCGACGCCAAGTCCGCGGCGGGCCCGCAAAAAAAATTCTCGGTGAAAAAATTCCGCCTCGTGGATGGCAAGGTGCGCGTCGGCCTCGTCGGCACGGCGACCACCGTGCCGCTGCCCGTTATTGAAATCGATGAACTCGGCACGAAGGAAGGCGGCGTCACCGCGGCGGAGGCCGCGTCCATTGTGATGAATCAAGTCGTGGGCAAGATCGTCAGCGCCACCGCGGGTGCCGCGACCGATCTGCTCAAGACCGGCGGTGCAGCCAGCGCCGAGAGCATGAAAAAGGCCGGCGAGGCGATCAAGGGACTTTTCGGCGGCAAGAAGGACGCAGAGAAAAAGGAGCCGTGATCGAGCGTAGCCGAAATCGGGAGATTTTGGCCGGTGCGAATTTTCCCAGCCAAAATGTCACGATTTCGGCTACCACGCTGCTTCAGCAGACCCATTGTGCCGGCACGGGGAGTGTGTCGCTGTGAAGGCGGATGCGGCTTCGCGCGTTGACGCGACGCGTGTCCCGCGCTGCGCTCGCGGCTGATGAAAATCACCTACTACCTCGAGGTCACGTCGTCCTGGTGTTTTTGGGCGGAGCCGATGTGGGCGGAGCTGAAGCGCCGCTACGAGGGCCGCGCGGAGTTTGCGTGGAAAATCGCGCAGATGGCGGCGACGGACTACCCGACATCGCGCGCGCAGTGCGACTGGTTCTACCGACGGAGCGGGATGACGATGCGCTCGCCGTTCATGCTGAACTCGGGGTGGTTTGAGCCCGAGCTAATCACCGAAGGCGTGATCGTCGCGCCGAACCTCGTCGCCGAGGCCGCGCGCGATTTCGGTTTCAACGGAGACGAGATCCGGCTCGCGCTCGCGCACGCGGGTGAACGCGAGGGCCAGAAAACCCTGCGCATCGAGAATGCCGTGACGGTCGCCGTGAAAGCAGCCGCCGGAAAACTCTCCGCCGAAAAACTCGGCGCCGCCGCCGAGTCACCCGCCGTGCGGGCGCGCGTCGAGGCGAGCACGCGGGAATTTGTCGCGCACCAAATCAACCAGCGCCCCGCCTTCGTGCTGGAGAGCGCGATCGGCGACAAGGCCGTGTTCTCCGGCGTCGTGCGGCCCGAGCCGTTCAACGCCACCATCGACGCGATGCTCGCCGACACCGCCGCCTACCTCGCGCACAAGGCGCATTTCGGCGGACCGCCGGCGAGCTGACCCGCGACGCGAGACGGCGGCTTGCCAGTGGGCGCGACCGCCGTTTCCCTCGCGATCCAATGTTGCCGAAGCGCCGACTTTCCCACGCCAAAGGTTACCTTGAGCTCGGCATGCTTGCGGAGGCCGCCGAGGAATTGGCGAAGGTGCCCGATTCGGAGAAGGACGACCTCGATTTTCTCAGCGTCCGGCTGGCGCTGCTGCAGGAGCAGCAGGACTGGCCCGCGCTGCGCGATCACGCGGGCGACTACGCGCACCGCGCCCCGGGCGAAGCGGCGGCCTGGGTGACGTGGGCGTATGCCGCGCGGCGTGCCGACTCGATCACCGCCGCGCAGAAAATTCTCCTGCAGGCGATCCCGCACCATCCGGCCAACGGCACGATTCAATTCAACCTCGCATGCTACGCCGCCCAACTCGGCGAACTCGCCGACGCCCGCCACCACCTCGATCTCGCGATCGCGCTCGACAAGGAGTTCGCCCAAGCCGCCACCACCGATCCGGATCTCGCGCCGTTGCGGAAAAAGGAGGCCGGCGACGCAGCGTCAGGCAGCTGATTTATTTGACTCCCTCTCGCGGAAGCGGCGCGCTCCTGTCTCCGCGCCCAACCATGTCCGCCCCCCTGCTCGAACTCCGCCAGCTCGCCAAATCCTTCGGCGGCGCGCGGGCGCTGCGCGGGGTCGACTTCGACCTGCGCGCGGGCGAGGTCCACGCGCTGCTCGGCGAAAACGGCGCGGGCAAAAGCACGTTGATAAAAATTGTGACCGGCGCGCACCAGCCCGATACCGGCACCATCACGGTCGGCGGCACGCGCGTGGCCGACCTCACTCCCGCGACCGCGCGGGCCCTGGGTATCGCCTGCATTTATCAGCAGCCGGCCTTGTTTCCCGACCTTACTGTCGCGGAGAACATCGCACTCCGGCTCGAAAGCGGCGGCACGCTGCGACGACTCGACTGGACAACGCGCACGCAACGCGCGCAGGAATTGCTCCAGCGCGTGGGCGCGCGAATTGCCCCTTCGGCCGAGGTCCGCCAACTCTCCATGCCCGAGCAGCAGCTCGTTGAAATCGCGTGCGCGCTCGGAGCCGGCGCCCGGATCGTAATCATGGATGAACCGACGGCTTCGCTCACGCAGACAGAGCAGCACCTGCTCTTTGCCGTGGTGCGCGAGCTGCGCAAAAGCGGCGTGGGCGTCATCTACATTTCACACCGGTTGGAGGAGATTTTCGCCCTCGCCGATCGTGTGACCGTGCTGCGTGACGGCGAGAGCGTGGGCACGCATGCGGTGACAGCCATGGATGAAGCCGGACTGATCCGGCTCATGGTCGGCCGCGAAGTGAAACAACTTTATCCGCCGAGCGAATCAGCGCCCGGCGAGACCGTGCTCGCGTTGCGCGCCGTCGGTTGCACCGCCTCCGGCGTCCGCGATGTGACGCTGGAACTTCGTGCCGGGGAAATCCTCGGGCTCGCCGGCCTCGTGGGCGCGGGGCGCACCGAGCTGGCGCGCGTGCTCTTCGGCCTCACGCCGGCCGACGCCGGGGAAATCACACTGCGCGGCGAGCGGGTGACCTTGCGTTCCCCGCAGGACGCCGTCGCCCGCGGAATCGCCTACGTGCCGGAGGATCGGCGGCGCCATGGCGTCGTGCTGGAGATGCCGATCGAGGAAAACATGACGATGGCGATTCACCGGCGGATTTTCCGCGGCGCGTGGTTGCGCTTCGCTGCGGAGCGTTCACTCGCCCTCGAATTCATCCGCGACCTCGCCGTGAAATGCTCCGGCCCAACGGCCGTGGGCGGCAGCCTCTCCGGTGGCAACCAGCAAAAAATTTCTCTCGCCCGCTGGCTCGCTACGAAACCAAGACTGCTTATCCTCGACGAGCCGACCCAAGGTGTGGACGTCGGCGCCAAAAGCGAGATCCACAAAATCATCCGCCGTCTCGCCAAGGAAGGTCTCGCCGTCCTGCTCATCTCCAGCGACCTCCCGGAAGTGCTCGGCATGTGCGACCGCATCGGCGTGATGCGCGGCGGAAAGCTGTGCGCCATCCTCCCCGGCAAATCTGATCCTCACGCCGTGATGGCCGCCGCGCTCGGCACGGCGGAGAAAGGCGCGGTGTGAGTGCGATGCTTCCCAATGTAGGCGGAGTGACCCCACCCCGCTGGCTGCGGAATGAGCAACCGACAACCCGCGGGGTGAGGGCACCCCGCCTACATCTCAGAAGGGAGCGCGCATGAACCGCTATTTCCGCGAACTCTCCGTCGTAGGCGCGCTGGTCGTCGTGCTAGTCGCGATGGCGATTTTCGCTCCGGCGTTTTTCCAACCGCAGCCGTTGCTGTCCCTCGTTACGCGCGAGGCCCCGACTCTGGTCGTGGCCTGCGGGATGGCGCTGGTGATCATTTCGCGCCAAATCGATATCTCCGTCGGTTCGATTTTTTCGGTAGTCAGCGTGTGCGCCGGGCTCCTTGCCGCCCGCGGCTGGCCGCTCGCGCTGGTCCTGCCGGCGGCGGCGGGAATCGGCGCGCTGCTCGGCGTGGTAAACGGAATCCTCGTCGCCGGCCTGCGGCTGCCATCGATCGTCGTCACGCTCGCGACGATGGTGACGCTACGGCAGGGGCTGAATCTGGTGCGGCAGGGCGAATTCGTAAACATGCCCGACGCCGTGCAGTGGTTCGGCCTGCCACAGACGAACGGCCAGTGGCTGCTCGTCGGCGCCGCGCTCGCGCTGTTGGTGCTGCTGGGCGTTGCGATGCGGCACGTGTCAGCCGGACGTTTCGTTTACGCGGTCGGCACCGACGCGGAAGCCGCGCGTCTCGCGGGCATCCGGCCGCAGCTCGTCACGCTTTTAGTTTTCGTTTTCCTCGGTGCGCTCACGGGATGCGCAGCGATGATGAACATCGTGCAGTCCCCGCAGGTGCAGCCGCTCTCGGGCATGGGGCTCGAATTGAAAGTGATCGCTGCCATCGTCGTGGGCGGCGTGGCGATTTCGGGTGGACGCGGAAATCTCTGGGGCGCGTTCGCCGGCCTGCTGCTGCTCGCGTGCGTCGCACCTGCGCTCACGCACCTGCACGTCGAAGCCTACTGGGAAAAGGCGATCCAGGGCGGAATCATTCTGCTCGCCGTCGTGGCGGATGGCGTGCGCAGCCGGAAAGGGAGACGCTGAACCATGAACGATTCCGGCACACGCGATTGGAAATCGCTGCTCCTGCGCCACGAGATGCTCCTGCTCTACGTGCTCGTGGCGGAGTGGCTGTTTTTTTATTTCGCGGGCACGACGACCAATCGGCGCGGCGTGATCGTCGGGTTCGGCACGGTGGATCGGCAGTTCGATATTCTGCGGCACTCGTGCGAAATCGGCCTGCTCGCGCTCGCGCTCACGCCGGTGATTCTCACGGCCGGGATCGATCTTTCGGTCGGTTCGCTGCTCGGGTTGTGCGCGATTCTGTTCGGCAAATTCTGGCATGATGCGGGCATGGCGATTCCCGTCGCGGCGGCGCTCGCCCTCGCGTGCGGTGCGTTGGGCGGCGCGCTCAACGCCACGCTCATCACCGCGCTCCGGCTCCCGCCGCTCATCGTCACGCTCGGCACCTACTCGCTCTTCCGCGGGCTCGCGGAGGCGATCACGCGGGGCGCGATCACCTACACGGATTTCCCGGCGGGCTTTCTATTCGTCGGACAGGAGCGCTGGCTCGGACTGCCGACGCAGGCGTGGATCTTCTTTCTCGTCGCGTCGGGCGTCTGGGTGCTGGTGCATCGGACGACGTTCGGCCGATCGTTTCGCGCTATCGGGTTTGCGCCGGAAGGCGCGCGCTACGCGGGGCTGCCGGTCGAGCGACGGCTCGCGCTCGCCTATGTGCTCGCGGGACTGATCGCGGCACTCGCGGCTATCATCTACACCGCGCGACTCGGGCAAGCCAAGGCCGACGCCGGCACGGGCTACGAACTCTTCGCGATCACTGCGGTCGTGCTCGGGGGCACGAGTATTTTCGGTGGCACGGGCAGCGTGCATGGCACGCTGCTCGGCGTCGCCGCCATCGCGGTTTTGAAAAACGGCCTCGCGTGCCTGCCCGTCGTGATGCGGATGAATGCCGCCGAGGAAATGTCCGGCCTGCTCACGGGCGCGCTGTTGTTGCTCGCGTTGACGGGGAGCGTTTTGCCAAGACTGTGGTCACAGTGGCGGGCGCACCGCTCCGCCGCCGCGCTTCCTTCTCCCAAACCCCACACTCCCACATGAAATCCCTCCTCCGTCTCGCCCTCGCCGCAGGCCTGCTCCTCACCGGCACGCTCGGCGCTTCCGCTGCGGCGTCGTCCAAACTCGTCGTCGCGTTTCTCCCGAAATCCAAGGGCAACGCTTACTTCATCTCGTGCAAGGCCGGCGCGGAAAAAGCCGCCAAGGAACTCGGCGTCGAGCTGCTCTTCGACGGTCCGACCGATTCCAACGCCGCCAAGCAAAACGAAATCGTGGAAAACTGGATCACGCTCGGCGTCGATGTGATCGCGGTCGCGGCGGAAAACAAAGAGGGCATCTCCACCGCGCTGCGCAAGGCGCAGAAGGCGGGTATCAAGGTCGTGACCTACGATGCCGACTCAATGCCGGACTCGCGCTCGTTCTTCGTGAACCAAGCCACGCCCGAGGGCATCGGCCACGCGCTCATGGACGACGCCGCGCGTCTTCTTAATGGCGAAGGCGAGTTTGCCATCATCACCGCGTCGCTCACGGCGGCGAATCAGCGCGAGTGGCAAAAGCACATCGAGGCGCGCCTCAAGGAAAAATACCCGAAAATGAAAATCGTCGCCGTCCGCCCGTGCGACGATCTCAAGGACAAGGCACAGTCCGAGGCGACGGCGCTGATGAGCGCGAACCCAAACCTGAAACTCATCATGGCGATCTGCTCGCCGGGCGTCCCCGGTGCCGCCGAGGCCGTGAAGCAGGCGGGCAAGACCGGCAAAGTGAAAGTTATCGGCCTCGGCCTCCCGAACGAAAACAAACGCTACGTCCACGAGGGCGTGACCGATACCGTGATCCTCTGGAACACCGGCGACCTCGGCTATCTCACGATCTACGCGGGCGTCGCGCTCGCGAAGGGCGAACTCAAGCCCGGCGCAAAATCATTCAAGGCCGGCACGCTCGGCACCTTCGCGATCGCGGGGGACCACATCCTCCTTGGAAAGCCGTTCGCCTTCAACAAGGGCAACATCGATCAGTTTAATTTCTGATCGCGATCCGTTGGAGCGCGACCGTCGCCTTAGGATCCGAAGCGTGTGTCTTCGTAGGCCAGCTCGTTTGCGAGCGCTCGGGCTCTCGAGAGGGCGGAGCGCTCGCAAGCGAGCTGGCCGACAAAACCAACGTGCCTTTCTTGGTGTCGGTCGCTCCGCCAAGAATATCGGTCGACAAAAAAGCCGGCGCATCGCGCGCCGGCTTGAAAATTTTGCGCTGTAGCAGCGCCGCGCAGGATTACTTCGCACGCTTGGCCACCCACTCGCGCTTCGCCGTGGCACCGTCGCGACCAGGGGCCTCGACCTCGCCGGTGATGGTGTCACCCGCGAGTTTGCCGCTGTATTTCGAGACCATCTTGTTGCCGTTGAACTCGCGCTCGACGGAGAAAGACACCGTGTCGTCCTTGACCATTGCGTTGCTGATTTCGGTCGCAACCGGATCGCCACCACGGCCGGGCGCGGTGAGTTTGCCGGTGAGTTTGCCATCCTTCGCGGCGAGCGTGAGCGTGGACACGCGGGGCTCGCCTTGGCCGCCACGGGCGGGCTGGGTCCAAGTCCAGTTTCCGGAAGCATCCGCGGCGAAGGCCGCGGCAGAGAGCAGGCAAAGGGCGGCAAAGGCCGCGAGGGAACGACGGAGTGATTTCATGGGATATGGGTTATTGTTGCTTGAGTGACGTGCCGACTGACGGGCCGGTGCGAAAACGGTTGCGCGTGCAGCGACACTATTTCGCCGGCATCGGCAGATCGGCAACGCGGGACGGCATCGGGGCGTAATCGGGCGTGGGCAGCTCGCCGATGAGATCGGAAACCGTGACTTTCGCGCCGGTGGCCATGCTACGATTGGCCGCGATGCCGACGAGGATCGAGCAGGCGCCGGCGCGCTCATCGGCAGCACGGAGATATTTGTCGCTCGCTGGTTCCGGCAGGAAAATATCCTCCAGCATCAGCCGGTCGCCGCCGCCGTGATCGCCCTCGGCGCTCCAGGGTTGCACACCGTAGCCCGCGCCGCGCAGCGGAATGACGCGAATCTTCACGCCGTCCTCCGCCACGCCGCCCTGGACGGTCTCGGTGCCGTTGACGTAAACGGATTCCACGATGCTGTGTTCGAGCCTGCCCTTCGTGCCGTTGAACGCGATCGTGTAGCCCTCCCACGCATTGAAGGCGTTGAGCGAGTAGCTGAGCGTCGCGCCGGTGTCGTAGGTCACGAGGGCGTTCATCGTGTCCTCGATGTCGATCTCGGGGCGAAAAATGCAGCGGTCGCGCACGTAGCCGTCGTGACCCTCGTGGTCGAGGTAGAGCGCTTTGAGCGCCGCGCTGGCCGAGAGATCCAGCTGGAAACCGCAGCGGCTCTTCGCCTCACAGGTATGGCAGCGCTCGTGCGGCCCGCCGAGCCCCAACCGCCGCGCCATCTCCGGCGTGTAGAATTCCCGCTTGCCCGTCGCGACCACAGAGACCGGAACGGCGCCGAGCCACCAGTTGACGAGATCGAAATGGTGCGTGCTCTTGTGCACGAAGAGCCCGCCGGAATTCTTTTTCTCCGCATGCCAGCGGCGAAAATAATCCGCGCCGTGGTGGGTATTGAGCAACCAGTGAAAATCGACCGAGAGCACATCGCCAATCACGCCGCTCATCAGCAGATCCTTCACCTGCGAGCGCGGCGGCGAGTAGCGGTAGTTGAAGGTCACCCGGCAGCGGCGGCCGGTGCGCCGGCGCGTGTCCAGAATCCGGCGGCAGTTCGCCGCCTCGGTGGTCATCGGCTTTTCGGTGATCACATCGCAGCCGGCGTCCATCGCGCGGATGATGTAGTCGTGGTGCGAGGAATCCGTGGTCGTGACAATCACGACATCCGGCCGGCACTCCGCTAGCATCCGGGCAAAATCGGCGGCAAGGTAACCGGGGGGCACGATGGCCCCATGCCGGGCCGAGCGTCGTCGCGCGAGTTCGATGCGGCCGGGATTCGCATCGCACAACCCGACCAGCTCGGCTTGCCGCGCGTAAACCGTTTCGATCCCATCCTGATACAGCTCATGCCGCGAGCCCAGCCCGACAATCGCGTAGCGACGGCGGCGGGAAACGGCAGCGGAGTTTGGTCTGGAATCGGACATTAGACAGGGCGGGGCGAAAATGGAAAAGCCGACTATACGGCAGGAAGGCGCAACACCGGGCAAGCGCCCTTTGTCGGAAGAAGTAACCGGACGGTTTCATCCCGTATCTCGCAACGACCGCCGTTGCCAGACAGTCGGGCCATCGGCGAAAAAAATCCCGCCTGACGAGGCGGGATTCGCAAAGAGCCGGTGGACCCGGCCATGGGGCGGACAAACACCGGTTACTTGGCGCGCTTGGCCACCCAATCGGTCTTCACCGGCGCGCCACCATCGCGGCCCGGACGCTCCACCGATCCGGTGATCGTGTCGCCGTCGAGTTTGCCGGTATATTTCGTGACGAATTTGTTGCCGTTGAAATCGAGTTCGACGTTGAACGCGACCGCACCGTCCTTGAACGACGCCGCCGAGATGGCGGTGTCGGGAATCTCATACTGACCCATCGACGCGCCCTTAAGCATGCCGGTGAGTTTACCGTCCTTGAGTTCGAGGGTGAGCGTGCGCTCGACGCCCGGATTGCCGCCGCGACCGGCAGCGGTGAATTTCCAAGTGCCGGCAGGCGAGGCATCGGCCGCAATGGCGGTGACAGCGCTGATGAGGAGGGCAACCGATGCCGCGAGAAAACTATGACGTGATTTCATGTTGGGTTAGGGATTGGGGAAACACCGCGATTCAAACGCACCGCACCGCCGCGGCACAACCGCTCGCGCCCCGGACAGTCCCGGCGTCACGCTTCGGTGCGCAGCTGCTGCAACAGCGCCTGAATGTAGCCGAAGCAGAATGCGAAAGCCTTCTGCCCCTGCGGATCGCCGAGAATCTGCGGCACGTGGTCGGGCATGATCATGCCGGCGTAGCCAACCTCCCGATAGGCGCGGAGCGCGCGCGGCATGTCCACATCACCCTCGTCGGGAAACGTCTCCTCGAATTTCAGGAAGCCGCCGCGGATGTTGCGGAAATGAACGTTGAAGATTTTCCCCCGCCGCCCGAATTCGCGAATCACGTCGTAGATTTGCTCGCCGGGTTTTTCGAGCATCTCGGAGACGGTGCCCTGGCAGAAATTCAAACCGTGATAGGGGCTCGCCTGCAGCTCGACGAATTTCCGCAGTCCGTCCGGCGTGCCGAGGACCGTGTTGACCCCGCGCCAACCGGTCTCGCGCGGCATCCCCGGATCCTGCGGGTGACACGCGATCTTGACCTTTGCCTCCTCGGCGACGGGCACGATTTTTTTGAGAAAGTAATTGATGCGATCCCAGTAAATCGCGTCGGTGATGCGGCCCGCCTCGGTGAGGGGCGGCTCCTGTTTTGATTTTTTAAAATCAAACGCGCTCAGGCTCGCGCCGCCGCGACCCACCGTCCGCTCGGTGCGGACGACTCCGATGAACGTGAGGTTGTATTTCACCATCGGAATGCCCGCCTTCCCGCAATTGCGGATCATCTGGCAAAAATCCTCCAGCGTGCGATCGCGCTCGGGATCTTTCGCGAGCATGATCTCAGGGTGTTCGGACTTCGTGATGTAGCCGGAACTCAGGGGCAGCGGCACGCAGTCGAGTTTGATCCCAAACGACTCCACGTTCTGGCGCAGGCGCGTCAGGCCCTCGACGCTCCAGTTCTCGTCGAGCTTGTTCGCGATTTTGCCACTGCAGATATTCTTTACGCCAAACGCCGCGAGCGCACGCAGCGTCGTTTCCGAATGATCGTGCTGGTGGCCGGCGTGCATGAGCACAGCGCGCTTCGAGTCCTTCGCCGGCGGCGTGGCCGCAGTCGCGCGAGTCGTAGCACGGCCGAGCCCAAGCAGCGTGGCACCCGTGGCCGCCGCACCGAGAAACTGCCGCCGCTGCATCGGTCCGTGGGCGTTCATCGCGTTCACTTCATCAAGCCCATCACCATCTGCCGCGCCGGCGCAGCGGGCGAATTATCCTCGGCGAGGAGTTTTCCGTTCGGGCCGTAAACCTTGAAGTGCGGGATTGAGTGCAGCTCATATTGCCGCGCGACCGGCGATTTCCAATCGATGCCCTTCAAACCGGGACGGTTGATATCGACTTTCACCACCACCACGTCGGCCCGGGTCGCGTGGAGTTTCTCCAACATCGGACTCATCTGCACGCACGGCCCACAGTAGTCGCTGTAGAAATCGAAGATGACCGTCTTGCCCGGCACGAGGTAGTCCGTGAGTTTCACCTCGCTGCCCCTGGCGACGTGCAACGGCTTGGCCGGCTTGGCCAGCGGCTCCGCGGCGAGCGTGACGAGGGGCAACAAAAGGAGCGCGGCAAGGGCGGGAAAAAAGGGTCGGCGTTTCACGGTGAATCCTTCGGGTTTGAGGTTAGGGTGCGACGAGCAGGTCTTGCTTCTCTCGACGCGGAAGGTGAGTCAAACGCATTTCCGTCGCGGCGTATGCGCCCGTCGATTCACCGTTGCCAAATTCCGCGGCGCGCGCGCAATTTCCGCCTCACCCTTCTCCCTGTGAAAAATTCCCTGCCCCGCTTGGTTCTCGTTTTCCTCCTCGCGCTCGGCTGCGCCTCCGCCGCCGATAAAAAAATCCTCCTCATCGCCGGGCCACCGAGCCATGGCCCCGGCCAGCACGAGCACAACGCCGGCATCCTCCTCATTCAAAAATGCCTCGCCGGCACGCCCGGCCTAAAAACCGAGGTCACGCTTGGCGGCTGGCCGTCCGACCCCGCGGCTTTCACCGACGCCGCCGCGATCATCATCTTCGCCGACGGCGGCGCGCGCCACATCGCTCTACAGGACGATCACCTCGCCGTCCTCGAAAAGGCACTGAGCCGCGGCGCGGGCCTCGGTCTGCTGCACTACGCCGTCGAGCCCACGCTCGCGAAGGGGCAGGTGGAGTTTCTCCGCTGGATCGGCGGCGCCTTCGAGGTCCACTGGTCGGTCAATCCGCACTGGGACGCCGCGTTCACGTCGCTGCCTTCGCACCCCATCACGCACGGCGTGAAACCGTTCACGATTCGCGACGAATGGTATTTCAACCTGCGGTTCACCGACGCGATGCAGGGCGTGACGCCGATCCTCATCGCCAAGCCCGACGCCTCCACCACCTCCCGCCCCGACGGCGATCACTCTGGTAATGCCACGATGCGCGCCCAAGTCTCCCGCGGCGACGCACAGGTCGTCGCGTGGGCCTACGAGCGCGCGGGCGGCGGCCGCGGCTTCGGTTTCACGGGCGCGCACTTCCACGCCAACTGGGGCCACGACGATTTCCGCAAGCTCGTGCTCAACGCCGTCCTCTGGCTCGCGAAAATAGAAGTCCCCGCCGACGGCGTGAAGTCGGGCCTCACCCCCGCCGAACTCGCCGCCAACCTCGACCCGAAACCGGCCGCGAAAAAGGCGGCGACGAAGAAGGTGGAGCCGACGAAGTGATTTCCGGTGTAGGGCGGGGTCTCCCGACCCCGCCGGGATTGAAAACGTCTCCGCTTTCGCCTTTGCGGCGGGGTCAGGAGACTCCGCCCTACACTTTACCCTAGCAAACAAATCGGCGGGTGACGCTCCCCTCGTCCTCCGTCTTTTTCG
>JANXSC010000355.1 GCA_025352845.1 Opitutaceae bacterium | reverse complement strand
CCCCACCGAGGGGAAAGAGATGCTCCGGCCGCAGGCAGAAGACCCGCCGGCCCTGCCGCTGCAATTCGTTAGCGAGCCATTCCATTTCCGGCCGGTAGGTCGCCGCCTCGTCGCTCACCACGAGCGCAATCGCGGGATTGCGCTGGCCGGGGCGCAGCGCGGCGAGCACGGCGTGGAAATTTTTGATCATCGCGTCGTCCGCGCCGAGCACCCCCGACTCCCCGGCATACAGCCGGTTGAGAAACGCCGTGAGCCCGATGCCGCCCGGCACCGAATCGAGTTCGGTCAAGACGAAGCCCTCGTCCGTGAGCAGCAAGTCCGGCCGGAGCACCGGCGGAAACGCCCCGCGATTTCTCGGATCGCGCGCGTGCGCGATTAACGCGGGCGGCTTGCCGCGGTCGAGGTAGTCGGCGACCCACGGCGCGAGCAGCGGCTTGTTGCGGAGGAGATTTTTTCCCGTCGCCGAGCGCAGATAGAGCGTCTCCAGCGCCTGCTGAAACTCGTGGCACGCCTCGCCGATGGCCACGAGCTGCGTGTGTTGCTCGGCGGTGAGCGGCCACGCGTCCGGCGAGAGCTGCCACGTCTTGGCCTCGAACAACGGCTGCGCCGCGAGCGCACTCTTGATCGTTTCGTAGGGGAGGCCGGGCATGAGGTGAATTCAGAAACCAGAAACCCAAGAAGAGCAAAATGGCGGCATCCGATTCATGGCTTGGTGGCTTCTGAATTTACTCCTCCATCTGAATATCCTTGTTCCGATGCCGCGGGCAGCCGGCGCGGAGCCACGCATTCACGAAGCGATCGAGATCGCCGTCGAGCACGCCCTGCGTGTCGCTGGTGCTGATGCCGGTGCGGAGATCCTTCACCATTTGGTAGGGCTGCAAAACGTAGCTGCGAATCTGTGCGCCAAAACCGATTTCGCCTTTCTCGCCGTAGAATTTGTCCATCTCGGCGCGCTGCTCGTCCTGCCTTCTCTCGTAGATGCGGGCCTTGAGCACATTCATCGCGGTGGCCTTGTTCTTGATCTGCGAGCGCTCGTTTTGGCAGACGACCACGATGCCCGTCGGAATGTGCGTGAGCCGCACCGCGGAGTCCGTGGTGTTGACGCCCTGCCCGCCCTTGCCGGAGGAACGGTAAACATCGACGCGCAGATCGTTTTCGGCGATCTCGATTTCGATTTCATCCGTGATCTCGGCGACGACATCGACGGCGCAAAACGATGTGTGCCGGCGCTTGTTCGAGTCAAAGGGGCTGATGCGCACGAGCCGGTGCACGCCGCGCTCGGCCTTCGCGTAGCCGTAGGCGTTTTCGCCTTTGATCAAGATCGTGGCCTTGCTGATGCCGGCGGTGTCGCCGGGCTGCACGTCCATCAGCTCGATCTGAAAGTTCCGCCGCTCGGCCCAGCGCGCATACATGCGAAAGAGAATGTCGGCCCAGTCGTTCGACTCGGTGCCGCCAGCACCCGCCTGGATGGAGAAGATCGCGTTGTTGCGGTCGAACTGCCCGGTGAGGAACGACGCGATCTCAAGTTCGTCCAGCTCGGCCATGAGCGTCGCGAGCGTGCCCTTGAGTTCGCGGTCGTAGACGTCCTGCGCGGCGGCGTCTTCGCCGGCCATGAGCTCGAGCATGAACCCGATGTCATCGACTTTTTTTTGGAACGCGACGACCGGAAGCACGGCCTTCTTCAGGGTGTTCAGCTTCGCGATATGCTTTTGGGCGCGCTCGTTGCTCGACCAGAAATCGGGCGCACCCATCTGCGCGTCCATCGCCTCGATTTCCCGCTGCTTTTGATCGCAGTCAAAGAAACCTCCATAGATGCCCCGAGCGCTTCTTGATGGATTCGATTTGGTTTAGGTTTTCGGCGGAGAGCATGGGAAAAGGAAAGAGCGACTGAGGGAACGGAGCTTTGCGCAAAGCACAAGGCCGCAAACACACCCGGCAACCACACGCGAAGGCAGTCGGGCGGGGTCGCCGAACCCCGCCGCCACGACCTGTCGGCAAGCCCGGCGGTGCCGGGTGGCGGACGGATGAGCCGGGCAGGTCAGCACCGCGTGCCACCGCAACATGGACCCACCCCGCTTCGCGCTGGAGAGCTTCGGCATCATGGGCGCGTGGCGCACCGCTACCTCGGCGTGGCGGAGGACAAGCCGGCCGAAAAAGGCCTCGGCAAAAACGGCCGGCCCTTCGAGTTTCACTTCGGCCTGCCAGTGGACGCAGCGGGCGAATTGCCCGATGGCCGCCCGTTCCACGACATCCGCGAATTCAAGCGCCTGCTCCTCGACCGCGAGGCCGACGTCGCGCGCAATCTCGCAAAACAGTTCATGATCTACGCGACCGGCGCGCCCGTCCGCTTCAGCGACCGCCCCGAAATTGAGAAGATCGTGCACGCGACGAAACCAAGCGGCTACGGCGTGCGCCAGCTCGTGCATGGCATCGTCCAGAGCGAGCTGTTCCGGTCGAAGTAACAGCGTTCGTCCGCGCGCCGGCGGCTCGCCTGCGAAGCCAAGCAGGACACGGAACGAAGCCGGGACACGCCGGTCGCACCGAAATCCCTCCCCCATCCCCATGAGATCATCCTGTCTTTCACTCGCCGCCGCCATCGCCCTCTTGCCGCTGTCCGCAGCGGAGCCCGGCAAGTCAGAGCCGGCCCAAAAGCCGGAGGTCGTGCTGCCGGTGATGAAGGTTCCGGCCACGCGCCTTGAGCGATTCGGCACGATGCATTGGAGTGAACCGGCCGGCACAAGGCTCTTGATTTGGCACGTGCCGACGAAATCCGACATGTTCAAAATGCTCATCGGCGGTGCCCAAGTCGGAGATGAAATCGTGTCGATCGATGGACGTGAGGTGGCGAGCATCCCAAGGCATCAGCATCAGTCGATGCTGCGCGGGTATTTCAAAATCGTCGTGCGGCGGCCGGTGGGACGGCGCTCGTTCAAGCTGCTGGAATTGGACGGCCGCGGCGAATAGTGGCGGCGGCGTGCGCACGCTCAGGCTCGAGATTGTGCCGAGCGCGTTGTTCAGATCGAAGTAGGGCGGGTCTGTGACCCGCCCTTTTACACGGTGAGTATTCGAGCAGAAGGCGGGTCAAAGACCCGCCCTACTCTCAGAACGAGCCCTTGACGCCCGCGGTCCAGAGCGAGCCGCCGTAGTCGTCGCGCTGGCGAAATTTCGCGTATTTCGGCGTGTTGGGCCCGTAGATTTTGGTGTCCTCGGTAGCTCCGCCGATGTTGCGCATCGCGAAGAACAGGCCGAGGCCGCGCTTCAGGAAATACTCGCCGGTCACGTCGACATAGAGCCGTTTGGGGCGGTAGTTGTAGGTGCCGGGCTCGATACTGTTACTGACCACGCCGTTCGTGAACGCGGTAGCGACGACGGCGCGGCGCTGGATGCCGCGGTAGTTTTCGTTGATGCGGAGGTTGAATTTCTGCCGCGTGAGACTCAGGCCCCAGTTCAGGGTGAAGGGATTCATGTCCTGAAAATTATCCGTGCCCTTGGCGCGCTGGGAACTGACGTTGGTCGTGAACCGCAGGCCGCGCGCCCATTGCGGGAGAAACGTGAGCGGCTGTTGGAAATCGAGCTCGAAGCCCTTCATCCGAATCGTGACGGGCGAATTGAACTGGGTGACCACCTGATATTGACCGTAGGACTCTTCATCGAGCCCGTAGGCCTCGAGGAAACCGGCGGTGACGCGGCTCGTGACGTTCATAAAGAAATTTTGGTAGTCGCGGACGAAGTAGGCGCCGGTCAACTGGCCGCCATTTCGGAAATAATACTCGATCCGGGCCATATACGTCTCCGCCTGCCAGGCCTTGATCGAGACGTTGTTCACCGTGATGCGGTCGTTGGGATTGAACACCTCGATGTTGGGCACGGTGAGGCCGCCGGCGTATTGGTTGAAGTCCGGCCGGCCGACGGTCTGGTAGTAGGCGGCGCGGGCGATCAGGTTCTCGCTGATGTTATAGCCGGCATTGAAGCTCGGGAAGAGCCGGAGGTATTCCTTCTTCGCCTTGTAGCCACGATCGATGAGGATGAGTTGGGAGTAAGGCAGCCCGGCGTTCGTCGGCACAATCAGGGCGGGCTGCTTTTGTCCGGCCGCGTTGACGATGAAGTCGCCATTGGCGGCGCGCTGGAAGATCACATTGCCGCTGGCATCGCGCTGGAAGGCCCGGGTCGGATCGGTGAGCGGGCCCGCGGCGCTGATGTTGGTCTGCTCGGCGCGGACACCGCCGACGAGTTTCAAGCGGTTGTTGAACAGGGCGACATCGCCGCGGAAGAACCCGGACGAGACGATCTCCTCGGCACGCTTCGACGCGTTGGTGGCGGACGTGTATTCGGTCGCGGCGTTGCGCGTCCAAGCATTGGGGTTCGCCTGATAGCCGGCCCAGAGCTTGTTGTTATCCACCTGCTGCTGCTTCGGCAGGCCGAAGTCGGGAATTCGTTCCGAATACTGGACGTCGAGGAACTGGAGCGGACTGTCGTCGTTCACCAGACCGGCCTGCGTGGCAGGCGTCGTGCTGGGGCGGCCATCGGCGCCGACATAGGTGTAGGTCTCGGTGCCGACGCCACGGAGATCGCGGACCTTGGTGCGGATATCGGCGCCGACTTTCAGCGTCACCGGGATGTCACGCACCAAGAAATCGCGGCGGACATTGGTATAGGCTTGGCGGGTGGTGTCGTAGGTGCGCTGGCGGACGCTGTTAGCGGAAACGAGCGAGTAGCTGTCCAGTCGCGTGGGATCGACGATGCGGCCCTCGGGATCCTTGACCGTGATTCTGCCGGGACGGAGGTAGAAGATGTCGTCGAAGTTGATCGAGACGTTGTTGCGCTGGATCGTCATCCCGTTGAAGAAGCCCGTGTCGATGTCCTGATAGTGAATCCGCGAGTTGCCGTAGGCGACGCCGGTGTCGGCCTTCCAGGTCGGGCCGTCGTGGAGCCAGCGCAAAGACGGCGAGACGGTGCGGCCCGGGCGGATGCGGCCATTGTTCGAGATAGAGAACTGGCCGGCATTGATATTGGTGTCGGCGTTGTAAACGCTCTGCGAACCCCACGTGTGATCCGCACCCCAATTCTGCGGGGCGACGCGGTTGATGGTGAACGTCTGCGACCGCGTCGCGAAGTGCTCGCGGAGCATGCCGTAGGAGAAACCGAACGAGAGGCGGTCGTAGTGGGCGGGACGCCAGTCCACCGTGGTGGCGAACGACTGGCGTGAAGTATTCTTGCCGCTGTCACGCCACGAGAAGACCCCGAGGTAGGGATTGTCGGGGGTAGTCGCGGGCCGTGCCGTGCCCGTGGCGGGGAAAACCGCGTTGGGCGCGATATTCGTGCCTACACCCGCGCCGAACCACTGCATCGAGGCGTTGGATTGCGGGGTGTATTGGAGCGAAGCACCGGCCGCCACCGTGAAGCCGAAATTCCTGGTCACCGGCACGACCGCGGAGACATCGACGCCAGGGTGAATCTTGTAGCTCATCTGGCCCCAGCCGGGGCCGGGCGAACGACGCAGGAAGGAGCGCTCCGCATCCTTCATCAGCCACGAGACGCTGTAGCTGTAGGACGGCCGGCTCCGCTCGAAGGCGCTGCGCGGGACGAAATTCACGGAGCCGGCGAGCGCCATACCCACCGTGTCCGGCGTGGGCGAGCGGTTGATCTCGATGCGCGAGATATTGTTGATCGAAACTTGATCGAGCTCGACCGCGCGGCGGGTGCCGCCGCCGGCGGCGCTGGCCATGTCGAAACCGCCCATCGAGATCGGCACGTTGTCTGACGGCACCCCGTTGATCGAGAAACGACGCGCGTCACCACCGGTATAGTCGCTCGTGATGCCGGGGAGAAACTTCATGAACTCGCCGATGCTGCCGTCGGCGATGGTCCCAAACTCGTCGGCGGAGACGACGCTGATAATGTTTTTGGCGAAGCGCTGCTCGTTGGTCGCGATGGCGGCGGCGTCCATCTCGCGCGAGAGGTGGACGCGACGAACTTGTCCATCTGCACCACTCCTTCGCCGGCCGCCGCGGCCTTGCCGGTCGCTCCCCGCAGGCTGATGTCGTGCTGCACCACCTGCCCGGCGGTCACCATCACCATTTCCGTCTGCGAACCGAGGCCGGTGTAGAAAACGATTACCTTTACCTGACCGGCCGGGAGATTGGTGAGGCGGAATTGGCCGGTCGCATCGCTGAGCACTTCCTCGCGCGTGCCCTCGACGGTGAGCCGCGCCTTTTCAACGAATTCCCCGCGCCTCGGATCGAACACGCGACCCTCGATTGTGCCGGTCGGGCTCGGTTGGGCGGACAAGGAAACGGCGGCGAGGCAGACGCCACCAAGCGTAAAAGCAACGCGGGCGGCCGCGGCAAACGATGTGAACAAGGACGGGGGTTTCATGGCGGTAAGTCGCTGTGGGCGGCGCGCAAACAGCGCGGGGGATTGCGGTGGTTGGGAAGGTCGGTGGTCTGCGGCTCGCTCACGCGCGCCGACACCACTGTGAGCCGAACCGTAGGCCATCATCCCGCCCTCACAAGCAGATAGTCCGAAGGTTTTCAGAACCGACTCGCCGCACAGAACATTTTCTCCCAACCCAGCCCGTTTCCGTCACTTCGCCGCGAGCCGCCGCTTCGTCTCCGTCCAGTCGGCGCGCGGTTGGGCGGCCGTGATGCTGATGTCGCGAAATTCCGCCGGACCGCCCGCGACCGTAAACCCGAGATTCGCCTTCGGCCGGTCGAGCAGCGCGTGCGCGCCGAAGCCCACCTTCGCCCCCGAATCGATCTGCGCGACCATCTCGGCACCCTGGATTTCGACGACGGCGGTGTGCCACTCCTCCGGCGCAAACTTCAGCGGCACGCGGGCAAACTCCACCGGCTTGTCCGGCCCGTCGTGATCATGATCGTCCTTCCGCACGACAAAGTCGCGTGGCGTAATCAAGAGCCGGCACACGTGCTCTTGCGCGTCGTTGATGGAGAGGCTGATTTGCCGTGCTGCACCGAGGCGAAAGGAAAATGTGATGATGGCGTTGGTGAACGCGAGCGGCCGGCGGATGACGGCTTGGTGTTTGTCCGCCGCGATCTCGGTGCCGCGCAGCACGCCGCCCTCGGCGACCCACGTGCCTTTCGCCGCGTGCCACGTCCTCGGCAACGCCGAGGCAAATGAATCGGGCGCCAGCATCGCGCCCGGTGTCGTCATGATCGGCGACGGCTGCCCGGCGCGGGCCGGCGCACTGGCGATGAAGGTGAGCGCGAACGCAAATTGCCAGACCGCGTGGGAAAGCAGGGTAAGTTTCACGCCGGCGAAGACGCCGCCACCGACCGCGGCGTTACGCTCAGGATCGACGCGGCTTGATACCGTGTGGCGGACGCTTAACCTGCCCTGCGATTTGATGTCCATTGTGAACGACCCGACCCACCAACCATGATGCCGAAACTTCTACCCGCTTCTCTCTTCGCCGGATTGCTCGCCGCTGGCGCGCTCCTCCCGCTCAACGCCCAGGAACTGACCGCCCTCGGCGGCGGCATGAGGACCGCCAACCTCAAGGAGTCCAGCTACACGTGGCAGCTCGATTACCGACACATTTTTCATCCGAACTTCGCCATGTCGATTGCCTACATCAACGAGGGGCACGTCGTCGGCCACCACCGCGACGGCAGCGCGATGGAGGCGTGGGCCCAACTCCCGCTCGCGCACGGCCACCTCACACTCTCGGCCGGCGTGGGCGCCTACTATTTCTACGACACCCAGGGCCTGCCCAATGGCGACTCGCTCAACGAGCACGGCAGCGCCCCCATCTTCAGCGTCGCGGCGACCGGCTACCTGTCGAACCGCTGGTTCTACCGCGTGCTCCTCAACCGCATCCGGCCCTCCCACGGACTCACAACCAACACGGGCGCGATCGGCGCGGGCTTCTGGTTCGGCGATGAGAGGCGGCCCATGGCCGGACACGTCGGCACACCCGTCGCCGAACGTGCCTACGTGACCGAAAACGAACTCAACGTTTTCGGCGGCCAAAGCGTCGTGAACACGCTGTTCAGCGAAAACGCCCTCGCCTACTCCGCCGAGTATCGCCGCGGCATCGCGCGCCACGTCGACTGGACGCTGTCGTATGTCCACGAGGGCAATCCCGAGGTCGTGCGACGGAGCGGCGTCGCCACCCAGCTGTGGGCCGTCAACACCTTCAAAGACGAGCGCTTCGCCGTGGGCATCGGACTGGGCCCCTACGTTTACATCGACCGCAAGCACCCGGATAGCCACCGCGGCAGCACGGTCGGGACCTCGGTGGGCACGATCAAGCTCCCGGACAATCCCGCCGCCATCACGCCGCTCGCCTCCCTGACCTTTTCCGTGCGCTGGTCGGAGCACTGGCACTCGCGCGTGATCTGGAACCGCATCACCACTCCCTACAATCGAGATGCCGATGTTTTCCTCGCCGGCTTCGGCTACCGCTGGAAATAGCCGCCGTGCGCTCAGACCGGCTTCGCCACCGGGCGCACCGCGAGTTCGACGCCGACAACCGTGATCGTCCGGTCGCCACCGTTCTCGACCACGATTTCGTTCCAGCCGTCGCGCACCAGTGAAATGGGAAAACGGAAATCGCATCCGTCGTTCGCCGCCGCGTGGTGCGTGAACGCCCCGCACGGAAACAGCAACTTGTCCGACCGCGTGTGCTCGAGCCGGGGCCAGCACCCGTTGAACGACACCGGCAGCCACGCCGTCACGTCACCCGCGCGCAGAATCACCTGGACGACCAACTCAAGTGCGTGGTCCGCCGGCTCGGCGCACATCGGCAGGCGAAAGGCCCGCTGCCAGCCGCGCTCCAGCGTGACCGGAACTTGCGGGATATTTTCAAATGGGATGTGCACGAAGCGCCCGCCTTGGTCGGAAAACGCATAGTGCTTCGGCTGGCCCCGCAGCTGGTCGAGTTGACCGAGGCCACGCATCGCCGCGTAATCCGAAATCACGCCGGCAATCGCCGCCTGATCAGTGCAGAAAAAATTATACCATTCGATGCCGTCGGCCCCGAGCACGAGTTTGCCGGCGGCGTTCCCGCGCATCAGCTCCGGGCTCGATGAAATAAACCGCATGTCGCGCGTGAGATCGCGGCTCGGCGCGGAAGCCGCCATGATGTTCACGCCATCCTCGATGCCGCCGTAAATCGTCACGCGGTCGCCGAGCTGGCGGCGGAGTTCGTCGTGCGGCATGTCCCACGCCGTGCGCCAAAAGTGCGACGCCACCACAAAATCGATCGTGCCCTCACGGCAGAGTGTCACGACGTCGATGCCGATGGACTTCAGCGCCTCGAGCCGGCCCGGAATGCGCAGGCCCAACGGATAGGGCCGGCCGGTCGCCTTCGCGCGCCGTTCGGTCAGTGCGCGCACGGTGCGAAACCAGTCGTTCATCAGCGCGATGGTTTCAGCCGTGGCGTTCGGTTCGCAGCACAGCGGATTCCGCCACCAGTCGAGTTCCAGCCCCTCGAAGTCGTAGTCCTCCACAACCTCCTTGATCTGCGCGAGCATCAACGCGCGCACTTCGGGTCGCTCGTAGTTCAGACCGCCCCGATAGTCGGGCAACCACTGCGTCGGCGAATAGGCGCTGCGCTGGAGCCGCATTTCCTTCCGCGCGAGCAAGGGCAGGTTGAAGAAACTACCCTCGTAGTTGAGGTGCCCGTGCATGTCGTTCATGCGAACGCTCACCCACGGTGCGACGCCGCGTCGCCGACACGCGCGCGCCGTCTCCGCCAGCCAGTCGACGCCCGCATCGAGTAAATCCTGATAGCGATTCATGAACACGATCATGCCATCCAGATATTTTTCTACCGCCGCCGGCTCCGTCGCGCCCGCGCAAATCGCGTGGCCGCGGAAAAACTCGCGGTCGCCGCGCTTGTAGCCGTCGAGGATGCTCGGGATGATCTTGCTCGGATACCAAGCGCGCGACGCGTTGGCGTTGATCGTAAAGGTGTCGATGCCGCTGTCGGCGAGGAGGTCGACGTAGCGGTGAATCGCCTTCGCCGAAAACGGTCCGCCCTCCGGCTGCCACATTTCAGGGTTGTAGAAAAACACGCAGGTGTCGCCGTTGAAAAGATTGCGATGGCGTGCGTCCACCGCGCGGACTGGTTCCGTCGCGCCCGGCGCACCGCGCGCCGCGGGTGTGCTCGCGGTGGTGGACGACGCGCGCGGCACGCCTGCCGCCGCCGCGCCGATGGCGGTGGCGCGCAAAAAATCACGACGGGTTTTCATGTCGCAGGGCTGGTGGGATTGCGGGGCAGCACGTCGCACAGTGCGGACTCTTACGGTCCGTGGCGCGCAAAAACCGAAGAGGACGTTGAAAAAGGCCTGTCATTCTGAGCGGAGCGAAGAATCCACTTGGATCCACGCGGCGTTTACCGAGGTGCGGATATTCTGCTGGATTCTTCGCTCCGCTCAGAATGACAGGCACGGGAAACCGCTTCGTCGCCGTAGTCGATTTCAATCGCCCGTCTCAGAACTCTCCCGCGCCAACGCTTCGCGGAAACGGTCCTTCTTGCTCTTGCGCTTGCCCTTGATGCCGCCCGTCGCTGGCGCCGTCAGCGGTGCCTCGATCGCTTCGGGCTCGAAGCCCGCGATCTGCTCGCGCGCGAGGGCGAGCTTGTTGCGCTTCTCGATCAGCCGGAAATGCGCGTGCGTCTCCGCGGTGATAAAATTCACCGCAATGCCGCGCGCTCCCGCCCGCCCCGTGCGACCGATCCGGTGCGTGTAGTCCGTCGCGGAACGCGGCAGATCGAAGTTTACCACCACCGGCAGATCAACGATGTCGAGTCCGCGCGCCGCGAGATCGGTGGCGACCAGCACGTGCGTTTTCGCCGCCTTGAAATCGGCGAGCGCATCCGTTCGCGCGCCCTGGCTCAGCTCGCCGTGCAGCGCATCCGCCGCGAGGCCGGCGCGGCGCAGCTTGTCGGCGACGTGCTCCGTCGCGTATTTCGTCGCGACAAACACCAGCACGCGCGCCCACCCGTGCGTTTGGATCAGGTGCCGCAGCAGCTGCGTGCGCCGCGGCGCATCGACCTCGATCGCGCGCTGCTCGATGTCAGGCGGCGGTTCGGCGGTCGAGGCCACCGCAACGCGCACGGGATCGCGGAGGAGATTTTTCGCGAGCGCGTCGACCTCGGGCGGAAACGTCGCGGAGAACAGCAGCGTCTGCCGCTGCGTCGGCAACTGCGCGACGATGCGCGCCAGTTCATCCGCAAAGCCAAGCGCCAGCAGGCGGTCCGCCTCGTCGAGCACGAGCACCGCGACCGCGCTGAGCGACACCGCATTGTGCTCCATGAGATCGAGCAATCGTCCCGGCGTGGCGACGATGATGTCCGCGCCGCCGCCCAGTGCCATCATCTGCGGATTGATCGACACGCCGCCGTAAACCACGAGCGTCTTGATCGGCTCCGCGAGAAACCGCCCGTAGCGGCGAATCGATTCCCCGATCTGCGCCGCGAGTTCACGCGTCGGCACGAGAATCAGCGCCCGCACAAAGCGTCCCGGCGGTCGCCGGCCCGCGGCCAACCGTTGCAGGAGCGGCAGCGCAAACGCCGCCGTTTTCCCCGAGCCCGTCTGCGCCGAGGCCCAGACATCCGCCCCGCGCAGCGCCGCCGGAATCGCCGCGATCTGAATCGGCGTCGGCTTCTCGTAACCTTTTTCCACGATCGCGCGCAGCAGCGGCACGGAAAGTTTAAGCGCGGAGAAGGTCATGCGGAGAGGAGGCACCACCAAATACACCAAACACACGAAAGAAAACGCATCGTCCGCCTCCGCTCAGTTTTTCGTGTGCTTCGTGTATTTCGTGGTAACCCAAAAAAATCACCCCACTCGCACCACAATCGTCCGCCCCTCGATCGTCACGCGATCGCCCGCGGCGAGTTGTTTGCGCTTCCGCGTCTCGACCGCGCCGTTCACCCACACTCCGCCCTCGGCGATGAGTTGCTTCGCCGCGCCCCCGCTTTCCGCGAGCCCGCCAAACTTGATGAACTGGCAGAGTTCGATCGGCACCGCGCGGACTTTTATGTCCTGCGATTTGGTAGTTTGGTCGTTCGCCATAGCCCACCGTCAGCGCGCGGCAAAAACGAGTCGAACTTTCTATTGGCCGACACCGTTTACTGAATCTGGCACATGGGTCTGATGGAATCGATCCGGGGTAGCGCGGTGCTTCAGCCCGCGATTCGGGCGGATTTGGTTTTCGTTTCGGACGCGGGCTGAAGCGCCGCGCTACCTCAAGCCCTCGCCATCACCCTCATGACCTAAAGCTCTGTCGTCCACGTCGTGGCAATGCACACGACGAGTCCGGACGCGGGTAACACCCCATGGTGCGCGTCGGCCGACCGGACTACCTTCCGACGAAATGCCCAGCCCTGTTCGGAACACCCTCGTTGCGATGAAACCAAATCCCAGTCTGTCCCGCACGTCCTTCAATCGACTGGCCGCGACCTTCGCGGCGCTGACCCTGTTGGTTCTCGGCCTGCCTGCGCCCGTCGAAGCCGCATCGTTTCCGCCCCTGAACAAGCCGGCGACGACCCTGCGGTTTCCCGGAAAATTTGTGTGGGGCGATTTGTTCACGAGTGAACCGGAAGCCGCGGCCGCCTTCTACTGCAGTCTGCTCGGGTGGACGTCCGCACCCATTGAGCAAAAGGATATTTCCTACATCGTGCTCAGCAATGCCGGCCATCCGGTGGCTGGCATCGTGCAGCGCCCCGCGGGCGCGGCGAAGCGGCCCGGCATCTGGATCGGATATATTTCCGTGGCCAAAGCCAAGGCCACCCTCACGGCCGTGGAGCCCGCCGGCGGTAAACAGCACGCGGCCGTCCGCAGCTTCCCACACCGTGGCATGCAGGCCATTTTCTCCGACAGCGAGGGCTCCGTCGTGGGCATCCTTGAATCCAGTTCGGGCGACTCCATCGACGACGAGCCGGATCCCGGTGAGTGGAACTGGTTTCAACTCTACTCGCAAAAGCCGCAGGCCGTCGCCGATTTCTACCATCGCGCTTTCGGCTACGAGGTAAACCCCGATACTCGCGCCGGCAAAAGCGACCACCTCGTGCTCTCCAGCGGCGGTCACGCTCGGGCCGGAATAACTCCCCTCCCCCTCGGTCCTGATGCCAAACCCGGCTGGCTCGGCTGCCTGCGTGTGAAGGACATCGAGGCCACCGTCGCCAAGGCCGTGACGCTCGGCGGAAAAATCGTGATCGCTCCGCGACCGGCCGCGCTCGGCAGCCGCTTCGCCATCATCTCCGATCCGACGGGCGGTGATGTCGGCCTCATCCAATACGTCGACAACGCCAACCCCGCCGACCGCCCATGAAATCCATCCGCAAAATTTTCCTCCCCGCTCTTTTCCTAATCGCGCTCGGCCTCGGTCTGAGCAGCTGCATCGGCTACGTCGGTGACGGACCCGGCTACTATGGCCATGGCGGCTACTACGGCCGCGACCCTTGGTTCAACGACGGCCCGTGGATGGACGGCCCCCGTGGCTACATCGGCATCGGGATCGGCGTTCATCCGGTGCGCGGTCGGCATCGGTGAGATCGAACGCATTCGAACAGCTCAGCACGGCCTTCACATCCGGCGGCAACGGAATCGAGCCGATGTTCAAAGCGATTTGAGCCAGCAGCGGATGTCGTCGTGGTTGCCGACGATGGCTAGGACGAGATCGTCGCCCTCGCGCAGCAGCGCGCCACGCACGTCGAGACCGGCGCGAACTTCAAAACAACCGGGCTTGAGCTGACGCAACCCGAGGCCGCGTTGCGCATCCGGCCGGCCAAACGCCGCGGGCAATTCCCGCAGCCGCGCGAGCAGCTCAGCGCGCGCGCTTGGCGGCAATGCGGCCAGCTGAGCGGCGGCGCGGCACGTTTGCAGGATTTTCATCGGGGAAGACCGCGGTGAGCTGTCCGGCCGCACGCTCGGCGGCAATCTCGCGGCGGGTGCGCGCCACAGCGGCGTCCACCTCGGCCGGAGTCGCACCATATTCGTGCAAGGCGTAGTCGGCCGCGATTACGTTCACCGGCCGGATGGCGTAGATTCGAGCCCCATCGATGATGGCGATTTCCTCCCCGGCCCCGGCGCGCCGAATCCAACTGGAGAGATTTTTCCGCGCCTCGGTCACGGTTAGCGTCTTCATATCGTCTTAATCCGGCCCTCCACTGGGCGAGTCAAGAGCCCGACTCGGCTAAGCAAGGCGCTGGTTTTTCTGCGTCGGGTCCGGTGGAACTACAGGGGCTTCATCAATTCTTTGTTCACCCATGACCTCGGCGGTTTGCTCGACCGTCGCGGGCGATGACGCGCTCGTTCACCTCATCATCGGGGAGGCCCTGCTTCTTCAGCTCGGCGACGTAGTCATTGCCGAAAATTCCGGTGGAGGCGGGCTTGAAGCCGCCGCGGTTGAGCGCTCTGGTGACAAAGACGCGTCCGCCCGCCCCGACCGGAGAAGACCAGCCGTTGCCGGGCACGGTCGCGACCCACGCGATATTCTTGGTCGCTGACCACTCGACGGGGGAGTTTCGCGTCGTCCGCCACCGCCGATCCACCAGGACCGCGAAACTGCGGCCACGCCGCCTCGCCCGCGAACGCTGTCGCCGCCGTCGCAGCAGTTGCCATCGCTATCGTCAGAAAAAAAGTCGTCGCACGCATGGTGTCAGTTTTTGCGCCGAGACTCCGCGAAGGAACTCAGACGGCAACGCCTTTGCGGCGAACGGTGGAGCGGAGGCTAACCTACTCGTGAAGCCGCTCGAGGTTACGACACTGACTCAACCGGCCGCGCCATTCTTTGGCGAGCACGCACCCACTTCGACTCTCCCCGATTTCCTCTGAAGGCAAACAGACTCCTGAACTGTAGGATGGCTCCGCACAGCACCACATCTGTGGGAAGACTAAAGGGTAATCTCTGCGAGGCGATTCTTGATGACGAGAACTGTCCCGTAGTCGCGAAGAAAGCGGATCTTCGCACGTTGAACATCAGTTCTAATCATCGGCGGAAACCGGTTACTTACCAAGTAAGCATATCGATTGCTTACCGCTACGTTTCTGAGCCGTCGGATTGAGGCCTCAAGCTGAGTGATACCGTGAATTACCGCGCATCCTTTCAATTCAACAAACAGTTCAATTTGGCCACAGATTGTTATCAAAAAATCGCAAGCGACCGTCCCTTTCGGGATCAAATCACCATCTACACGGTGAACACAAACTCGTTGCTGGCTCCGGCGAGTGATGACCAGTTTTCCAATGCTCTGCGGTTCCCGCACCACGATCGTCGGGCCGGACTGAATTTTTGCACACTTGCCTGCGACGTTCGAGCAGTAGCTCATCAGCGGGCATTCGATTCCATCTCTTCGTAAATAGCGTCCGACGCCTGATCGATAATTTTTGCATCAATCAGAGTTCCGTCCTCTTCGAGTATCGATGTGATCGAGCCTGCATCTACGCTAAACGCTGACAACGCAGACCAGCTCAAAGGAAGCCGCTTGTGCTGCTTTAACAGGGAACCAATTCGGTCCAAAGATCCGCAATCCATGAGCGAAGGATTATTTGCACGTTGAATCGCAACGTTAATCGCAGCCAAGACGTATGGGCTGTGCGTGGTGATAATGAATCGCGCACGGCCAAGCGAAGCGACGAACACCAATACGAGAAGATCTACGATGTCTTTTTGCGCCATCGGAAAAAGATGAGCTTCGGGTTCTTCAAAAAAAATCATTGGCGAATCTGCGTCGGACTCGGAGTTGTTGCTTGTCCGCAGAATATTCCAAAGTGCATGGCGCAATACTATTACCATTGGCACTGCTTCTTGTTGCCCTGAAGAACCAATTTCTAACGGAATTTCTCGATCATGATCCACGACCAGAAACGTCTTTTCTCGGCGCTGGATCATGTTTCCACGTAAAATTTTTTTCACCAGCTCATCAAAACAGGGCAGTATTACCTCACCGGGATCAGATTCGCTCTGCTTTCCTCCAGAAGTTCTCCGCGTCCTAGCCGCGTCGTAACTTGCACCAAAGAGACCGAAAAACGGATCAAGCGAATTAGCTCCCTGCAAAAATCGATAGATATTTTTGTCCAACAACGCGAAAAAGGATCTCCCCGCCGGAATAAATATCTGGCGACTTGGAATGCGGCATCCTGTTTTTTCTGAAAGCGCTTGAATCGCTTCGCGCCGTCTATTCCACCGCTGCTCAAAAATTTTGTAATCGTCCTCTTTCCCCGTCGCGACCCGGTTCATCGTCCATCCTAAATGGATCCGGGAGTCGACGTAGACCTTCGCAAAGAAGGCCGAATAACTTACCTTAATCGAAATCGGCTGCTTACTCTTATTCTTTCGCTTTTGTCCGACCACACAGATCCGCTCTTCCCCAAGGCGAAACTCGATCTCAAATTCTCGTGACCCACAAGTTGATGGAGGAAAATACCTCGAGAAACGCTCTTGGAGAGTCCTGAGTAGGCTCGGCTTACTTTCAGCGTCGAGGGAAAGCTCAACGAAGTCGCTGCAGACCGATTGAAAATAGTAAATCAGTTTTACGGCGAGGCTCTTGCCACTAGCTTGTGGCCCAATGAGGACGCAAAAAGCATTAACGTCGATTTCGACGTAATCGAAGCACGCAAATTTCTTAATTACGAGTTGCGGAGGTCTGGGCATCGGTTGATCGCTGCCCGATCGTTAGAAGGTTAGCAATCTTAAGGCAGTTACTCCGCAACTAAGAACCAAGAGTTGAAAGGCTGATCACTGGCACGCCTCGCACTCCTCGCCGCGCTTCATCGCTTCGATGCTGCACGCGGTTTTTTCGGCGGCGGAGTAGGTCCGCTTTTCGGCGGAGGCCGGGGCCGCAGTGATGGGTGATGCGGAGCCCGTCATCGCAAACGGCGGGACCGTGACTTCGGCGGCGTGGCTGCCGCCGGTGTCGCCGCTGTTTTGGCCGCCGGAGGAACCTTCGTTCACCGCTCCGCGCATTTCCTTTTTCACGGCGATGGTGGCCTTCTCGATGTTGGAGGCACCGAGGCTGCGGAGGTAGTAGGTCGTCTTGAGGCCGGCATGCCACGCCTGGCGATACATGTGGCTGAGCGTCTTCAGGTCGGGCGTCTTGATCCAGAGGTTCACGGACTGGCTCTGGTCGATCCACTTCTGGCGGCGGGCGGCGGCCTCGACGATCCACTTGGCGTCGATGTCGAAGGCGGTGAGGTATTTGGCCTTCAGGTCGGCGGGGATGCGCTCGATGTCCTTCAGCTCGCCGTCAAAATACTTCAGGTTGTCGATCATGTCCTGATCCCAGAGGCCGCGGGCCTTGAGATCTTTTACGAGGAAGGGATTCAGCACGATGAACTCGCCCGAGAGGTTCGATTTCACGAACAGGTTCTTGTAGGTGGGCTCGATGCAGGGCGAGGTGGCGGTGATGTTCGAGATCGTCGCGGTGGGGGCGATGGCGAGCACGTTGCTGTTGCGCATGCCCTGCTTCGCGATCTTAGCGCGGACGGGCGTCCAGTCCATGCGGCCGCCGCGCGGAACCTCGACTGCGATGCCGCGCTCTTTCTCGAGGAGGTCGAGCGTGTCCTGCGGGAGGAGGCCGCGGTCCCACTTCGAACCCTTGAAGGTCGAGTAGGCACCGCGCTCGGCCGCGAGATCGGAGCTGGCCTCGTAGGCGTAGAACGCGATCGCCTCCATCGCCTCGTCGTTGAACTCGACGGCCTCGGGCGACGCGAAGGCGTGGCCACGGAGGTAGAGTGCGTGCGCGAGACCCATCACGCCAAGACCGATGGGGCGGTGGCGCAGATTCGAGGTCTTGGCGGAGGGCGTCGGGTAGAAGTTAATGTCGATCACGTTGTCGAGCGCGCGGACGGCCATGCGGATGGTCTCGCGGAGCTTTTTGTGATCGAGCTCGCCGGTGGGGAGGAGATGCGAGTCGAGGATGACGGAGCCGAGATTGCAGACGGCGGTTTCGTCGTTCGAGGTGTTGAGCGTGATCTCGGTGCAGTGGTTCGACGAGTGGATGACGCCGACGTGGTCCTGCGGGGAGCGGATGTTGCAGGCGTCCTTAAATGTGATCCACGGGTGGCCGGTCTCGAAGAGCATCGAGAGCATTTTCTTCCAGAG
>JANXSC010000036.1 GCA_025352845.1 Opitutaceae bacterium | reverse complement strand
TGCCGTGGTCGCTGATGAGCGCGGGCTTCGGGTCGAAGCTGTCGATGTGCGACACGCCGCCGGTCATAAAAAGAAAAATGACGCGCTTCGCCTTCGCCGGAAAATGCGGCGCGTGCTCGGCGAGCGGATCGCCGTCGTCGGCCATGAGCTGCTGGAGGACGCCGGAAAAAAGCGCGCTCCCCGCGACGGCGGAGCGGAGAAAGTGGCGGCGTGAGCAGGTGATGCAGTCGTTCATGGAATTATTCGACGTGGATGAATTCATTGCCCGCGAGCAGCACGCGTGAGCAGGCGGCCCATTTTTCCCCGGCGGTGCCGGGATACGCGGCGAGGAACTGTGCAGCCCAAGTCTGCTCGTCATCGGCGGGCTCACGTTGGAGCACAGTGCGGAAGACGCGGCGGAGTCGCGCGGCGTCGTCCGGCAGCGCGGTGAGGGACGCGGCGAGGCGGGCGGCTTGGGCGTGAAAAAATGGGTCGTTCATGAAATAGAGCGCCTGCGTCGGGACGGTGGTGAGGTGGCGCTCGGCGGTGCTGGCATTCGGATCCGCGCCGTCGAAGAGCGTGAGGAAGGGATGGCTGCGCTGCCGCTGTACCATTTGGTAGGCGGTGCGTTTCGTGTCGTCGTAGAGCGCGTTGAACGGCGCGTGCTGCGTGAAGCTCCACGTTTTTTCCGGTGGAAAAGGATGCGCTTCGCCGGGCGTGAGATCGAGATTGCCGCCCGCGGCGAGCAGGCTGTCGCGCAGTTCCTCAGCAGTGAGGCGGCGGCGGGTGAAGTGCGACAGCAGGCGGTTGTCCGCATCGCGCGTCGCGGCCATTTCGCTCACGCTGCTGGCGCGCTGGTAGGCGGCGCTGACCATGATGAGCCGGTGCAGCGCCTTCATGCTGCGGCCATCTCTTTCAAATCGCGCGCACAGCCATTCGAGCAGTTCGGGATGCGTCGGGCGTTCGCCGCGCGAGCCGAAATCGTTCGGAGTGCGGACGAGGCCGCGGCCGAAATGGCCCTGCCAGATGCGGTTCACGATGACGCGCGTGCTGAGCGGCGAACGCACAATCCACTCCGCCAGCTCGCGCCGCCCACTGCCCGCGCCGGGCGGCACCGCCTGCCCGCCGAGGATGGAAAGCCAGCGGCGCGGCACTTCTTCGCCGGGCTTTTCCGGGTCGCCGCGCAAGTGCAAATGTGCATTCACCGGCTCCCCCTCCATCACCGCGAAAGCGACGGGCGCGACCGGCTCCGGCCCGGCTTCGGCATCGCGCACGCGATGGATTTCCGTCTCCTCACGAGCCAGTGCGCCGAGGCGATCCAACGCCGGGCCGGAGCCTACTGCCGCGATGTGTTCCAGCGAAAAAGCCACGCCATCGCTCCCGCCCGCGGGATGGACATCGGTGACGCGACCCGTGACCGCGATTTCCAAATCGCCCGGACTCACCCACGCCACGGCCACCGGCCCCCGCGCTCCCGGATGCACGAAGAACGCGCGCGGCGGCAGGCTCGTCCACACGACCACGGGCTTGTCTGAGGTGTTCACAAAAACCATGGGAGTCGCGCCGTTGCGCCACGCTTGGAGTTCGGCGTGGCCATCCACAGACGCCACTTTTTCGCCGAGCAATGCCGGGCCGTCTTGCAGATCGAGGAAGCACCACTCCGCGCTGGCAGGAGTCGCGACGGCACTCGGATTTCCCGCGAGCAAAGTGGGGATGAGGTCGCTCACATTCCAGCGCCGCGCCGCGCCGCCGACTTCCGCGATTTCCCATTCCACACGCGTGCTGTCCGCGCCGTTGTTCGCCTGCGGCGCGACGACAAGCTGGACGATTTCCCCCTTCCTCACCGCGATGCGATCAAGCGCCAATTTTTGTCCCTCGCCGAGAGTCACCGAGCCGCCTTCGCCCACATCGGCCGCCGCCAGCACCTGTTTTGCAGCGATCATGTCCTGCTTCAATCGCGCGCGAACTGTTTGCGCTTCCGTCGCGATTTCGCGCAACTGTGGCTCGCTTTGCGCGAGGCGTTCGCGCCACGTTTTTTTGAAGGTCTCGACCTCCGCTGGAGTGAGCATCGCCGCGAGATCGCGCGGCTGGCCCTTCGCCTCGCAACCCGGAAATGAAAAGCGGCTGCTCGCGAACATTCCGTAGAGCGCGTAATAATCCTGCGCCGTCACGGGGTCGAATTTGTGATCGTGGCAGCGGGCGCAGGCGATCGACAGACCGAGGAAGGCTTTGCCGACATTATCAATCACGTCTTCGTGCATGAGATGCACGTCCTTGTCGCTGTCATGGCCAAACCGGCGGGCGACCGCGAGATAGCCCGTGGCGACGATGCCCTCCGAGTGCGCCGCGCCCGTGTGGGCCGCGCGCAGCACGTCGCCCGCAAGTTGCAGGCGCACGAATTCGTCGAACGGCAGGTCGCGGTTGAAGGCCTCGAAGACCCAGTTGCGATAGCGCCACATCTGCGGCAGAGGGCGGTCTGTATTTTCGCCCGCCGTGTCGGCATAGCGCGCCACATCGAGCCAGTGCCGGCCCCATTGTTCGCCGTAATGCGGCGAGGCGAGCAGCCGCTCGACGACTTTTGCAAACGCATCCGGCGCGGTGTCATTGACGAAAGCCCCGACCTCCTCCGACGTCGGCGGGAGACCGATCAAATCATACGTCGCCCGGCGGATGAGCGTGCGGCGATCTGCGAGCGGAGCCGTTTCCAGCCCACTCGCCTCCAGTCGCGCGAGAATGAAACGGTCGATCTCGGTGTGAGCGGCTCCTTTCACCGCAGGCACCGGCGGTTCTACGATTGGCTGGAAGGCCCACCACTTCTTCGCGTCCGTCGCGTTCATTCCGGCGATTTTGGCGACGGTCTCGCGCGGGTCCGGCGCACCCATCCGCACCCATTCCTCCAGCACCGCGATCTCCGCATCTTTCAGCTTGCCGCCCTTTTTTTCCGGCGGCATCGCGAAGTCTGCATCCGTATAACGCACCGCTTGAATAATCAGACTGTCGTCCGGCTTGCCTGGCTCGATGGCCGGGCCGTTGTCGCCGCCCTTCGTCCAGCCCGCCTTGGTCTCCAGCGAAAGCCCGCCCTTCGTCTTCCCGCCGCTGTGGCAGTCGTAGCAATGCTCGACGAGCAGCGGGCGCACTTTCGTTTCAAAAAAAGTCGCGTCCTGCGCGGTGATTTCAGCCCGCGCGGTGGCAGCCAGCGCGAACGCGAGAAAACCGAATAAGCTAGGAATCGCGGAGCGTGGTCGCGTCGTTTCCAAATTCGGAAGCTTGGTGGGGGGACACATGGAGTTCAGGCGAGGATCGCTTTCACCACATGCCCGGAGACATCCGTGAGGCGGTAGTCGCGGCCGCCGTAGCGGTAGGTGAGCTTTTCGTGGTCGAGGCCCATGAGGTGCAGGATCGTCGCGTGCAGATCGTGGACGTGGACTTTGTCCTGCACGGCGTGCCAGCCGAAGTCGTCGGTCGCGCCGTGGACGAGGCCGCCCTTCACGCCGCCGCCCGCCATCCACATGGTGAAGCCGAACGGATGATGCTCGCGCCCGTTGCCGCCTTCGCCGGTCGGCGTACGGCCAAATTCACCGCCCCAAATCACGAGCGTGTCCTCCAGCATTCCGCGCGCTTTGAGGTCTTGCAAAAGGCCCGCGATGGGCTGGTCAGTCGCGGCGCAATTGTTCGGGAGTTCCTTCGTCAAATCGCCGTGCTGATCCCAAAGCTGGCAGCTCGAACGCTTGTCCGTTTTTGTGTGATAGACCTGCACCATCCGCACGCCGCGCTCCACGAGCCGCCGCGCCATGAGGCATTGCTGGCCGAAGGTCTCCGTCACTTTTTCATCGAGGCCGTAGAGCTTTTTTGTGGCGTCGGTTTCGCCGCGCACGTCGAACGCCTCGGGCGCTTCGCGCTGCATCCGAAAGGCCAGCTCGAAGGACTCGATCCGCGCACTCAACCGCGCGTCCTCGGCGCGTGCCGCGGCGTGCTGCTCGTTGAATTCGCGGAGCCAGTCGAGCTGCGTGCGCTGCTCGGCTGGCGACCAGCGCGCGTTGGCGAGATTTGCGACCGGATTTTGCAAATCGCTGACCAGCGTGCCTTGAAACTCGCCCGGCAAAAAACTGCTGCTCCACAGCGGCGCACCCTGCGCGGGTTGCGCGGGCGAGAGGACGACGAAGCCCGGCAGGTTTTTGTTTTCCGAGCCGAGCCCGTATTGCAGCCACGAGCCGAGCGAAGGCCGCGAGAAAGCCTGCTCGCCGGTGTTCATCTGGAGGCACGCGCCGTTGTGGTTGATGTTGTCCGCGACCATCGAGCGGATGACGCAAATGTCGTCCACGCATCCCGCGATGTGCGGGAGCAGCTCGCTGACTTCCGTGCCGCTCTGGCCGTGCTTCGCAAAGCGATACGGCGAGCCGAAAAGATTGCCGGTCTTGGTGCGTTCGAGCTTTGGCTTTTCAAACGGCAGCGGCTGGCCGTTCATCGCGGAGAGCTTCGGCTTTGGGTCGAAGAGATCGACGTGCGACGGCCCGCCGGACATGAAGAGAAAAATCACGCGCTTGGCCTTGGCGGGAAATTGCGGGGCGGCGAAGCCATTTTCGCCGAGCAGGCTGGCGAGGCCGAGGACGCCGAAGCCATTGGCAAAGCGGCGCAGTGCCTGACGGCGCGTGAGTTGGGAGTTAGTCAACATAGGAAAATTCGTTGGAGCACAGCAGCATCTGGCAAAACTCAGTCCACCGTGCGGCATCGGGATTCGCGCCCAGCGCACGGAGGGCGAGC
>JANXSC010000342.1 GCA_025352845.1 Opitutaceae bacterium | reverse complement strand
ACCTGCACCGGCGCGCGCCGCCCGTCGAGCGAGCTGCCCTTCCACCTCGCGATCATGCGCGCGCGGCCCGACGCCCGCGCCGTGCTCCACACGCACAGCACGCACGCGACCGCTGTCTCGTGCCTGCGCCGCAGCATCCCTGCGCTGCACTACCTCGTCGCGCTCTTCGGCGGCGACGACATCCGTTGCGCCGACTACGCGACCTTCGGCACCGACGAACTCTCCGCCAATATCGTCCACGCCCTCGCCGGCCGCCGCGCCACACTCCTCGCGAACCACGGCCTCATCGTGCTCGGCGACACCCTCGCCCACGCACTCTCGCTCGCGGTCGAAGCCGAGCAACTCGCCAAACTCTACCTCGCCACCCTCGCAACCGGCCTCCCGCCCGTGATCCTCGACGTCGATGAAATCACCCGCGTCGCCGAACGCTTCCGCGCGTATGGGTATCGACCGGTGGAGTGAGGGTTAGTCGGTGTCCGCGCGATGTAGTCGGATTATCAGAAGCACGTTCACCGCAAAAATGTCGACAGCTCGCGGTCGCGGCGGCAATTGACCTTCATCGTGCATCGAAGACCCGCCCGTGTTTTTCGACACAACGACCAATTCTGGCTGCAGCCAAAACAATGACAGGCGGATTCACGCGCACATGACCAAGACCGTCTCCATTGATGCGAGCCTAATCTCGGACTGGGATTCGTTCCACGACACGTTCGCGGCGACGTTCGGCTTTCCCGGCTTTTACGGTCGTAACATGAACGCTTGGAATGACTGCATGACCTATTTGGATGACCCGGACGCGGGCTTGACCTCTATACACGTTACTCCGGGCGACGTTGTTGTGCTGTGCATTTCAGAGGTCACGGACTTCAAAAAACGGTGTCCCGAGATTTACGACGCCCTTGTCGAGTGTTCATCCTTCGTCAATTATCGGCGGATTGAGACAGACGCTCCGGCGATTCTTGCACTCTCATTTTACGCATGACCACGCCGCCTACCACACGATTGAGCCGCCCGCACCCTCAGCTCAAGTCCCGGATGCTCCCGAACTGCGGGTCGAAGAGGCGCTGGTAGGTGCGCACGATCATCCCGTCGGTGAGGCCGGCGAGCCAGTCGCAGATTTGCCGCGCTTTCCCGGCGGGCGTCGTCTCGGCGTCGATCAGGCGGCCGACGCGCGGCGGCAGGATGTTGATCGTGCGCGGGCCTTTCTCGACGTAGTTGCGCCAGCACGAATCCCAGAGTTCGAAGAGCACGCGCCGCGCCTTGTGCTCCATCTGCTGGAGCTGCGGGCTCTCAAAGATGATGTCGTTGGCGATTTTTTTGTAGAACGCCGCTTCGCGCTCCGCCGCCTGCGCGACCACGAGTTCGAACCGATAGCGGTTGGTCTGCGCCGACATGAAATTGGTGCGCTCGCGCAGCCGCGTCGCGGTGATGAAGCCGCCGATTTTTTGGGAAAACGCGCTCTCCAACCGGTCGCTGCGCATCGCAGTAAAGAGCTGGTCGAGCCAGCGCTGCCGCTCGGCGTCGAGCGCCTCGCCACCCGCCCACGCCTCGACGCGCTCGATGGTGAGGAAACCCGCCTTCACGCCATCGACGATGTCGTTGAGCGAGTAGGCCGCGTCGTCGGCCCAGTCCATAATCTGGCATTCGACGCTCTTGAGGGCGTTGAGTTTTTCGCCCGCGTGCAGCTCGGCGGGAATCGCCGCCTCGCCAAACACGAACGCACGGTGCCGCTCCTGCGGGTCGTAGAGAAAATGATTCGTGGGCGGCGCGGGAAACTCGCGGAAAAGTTTTTTATATTTCAGCACGCCGTCGAGCAGCGCGCGCGTCGGCGCCATACCACGCACGCCGGCTTCGTTTTGATAAATCGTCTCGGTGAGGAGATGGAGCGTCTGCGCGTTGCCCTCGAAGCCGCCCCACTTCGCCATCAGCTCCTGGAGCGTGCGCTCGCCCGAGTGCCCGAACGGCGGATGCCCGAGATCGTGCGCGAGGCATACCGCCTCCACGAGGTCGCTGTCGATCGTGAAGTCGGCCCGCAGCGGCGCACCGCGCGAGCGCAGATACGCGCAAATCGAGCGCCCGATCTGCGCGACCTCCATCGAGTGCGTGAGCCGCGTGCGGTAGAAATCGTATTCGCCGGAGAGAAAAACCTGGGTCTTCGACTGCAGCTTCCGAAACGCGTGCGCATGGATGATCCGATCGCGATCCATCTGGAACGGCGTGCGGTAGTCGCGCTTGCGCCCGCCGCCGAGCGGCTCGCTGTCGAACGCGTTGTAGAACCGGTTGGTCATCGAAGGGTGAATGGTGAAGAGAGGAGGGCGAATGGATGGGAATCCAACCTTTTCACTCTTCGCCATTCTCTCTTCACTCTTCGCACCATGCCCCACGCCAAATTCGCCACCCTGCTCGGCCTCTGCACGATCGCGTGGGGCGACGCCGGCCTCACGCGTTGCCTGCTCCCCGATCCGCAGCGCCCGGCGGGCGGCGGCACCGAGACCGAACCGCCGCCATGGATTGCCGCCATCGTGACGCGCGTGCAGCGCCACCTCGCAGGCGAGGCGCAGGATTTTTCCGACGTGAGCTACGATTTCACACGCGTGACGGAATTTGTCGCCGAAGTGTTGCGCGCGACGCTCGCGGTGAAGTCGGGCCGCACCGCCACCTATGGTGATCTCGCCGCCGCGATCGGCCAACCGCCCGCTGCCAGCCGCGCAGTCGGCACCGCACTCGGCGACAACCCGTGGCCGCTCCTCATCCCCTGCCACCGCGTGGTCGCCGGTCAGTGGCAAGATGACCGGCTTCTCCGGCCCCGGCGGTGTTGCCACGAAAGCCAGGCTGCTTGCGCTTGAGGGCGCGCAGTTACTGTAGGTCGGGCTTTACGCCCGACAGGTTTGCGCAGAGCGTCAGGCCTAAAGCCCGACCTATGATGACTCCGCTTACCGCCGCCACTCTCCGTCGATTGGAAAAATCTGCGCGGGTCGCCGCGCGCGCCTCGTATTCGCCTTACTCGAAGTTCGCCGTCGGTGCCGCCGTGCTTGCGGGCTCGGGAAAAATCTACGCCGGCTGCAACGTCGAGAACGCCTCCTACGGCCTGTGCAATTGCGCGGAGCGCACCGCGATTTTCTCCGCCGTCGCGGCGGGCGAGAAAAAAATTCGGGCCGTTGCCGTCTTTACGCCGACGCCGGAACCCACGATGCCCTGCGGCGCATGCCGCCAGGTGATCAACGAATTCGGACCGAGCGCGACCATCACGAGCGTGTGCGCGTCCCCGCGCCGGATCGAAACAAAGCTCGATGCGCTCCTACCCGCGGCTTTCGGACCGAAGGATCTGCGCTGAAACGCCGCGCGTTTCGGAACTCAGCCAGCGGAAAAGAAATCCCGCACGTGCGCCGCGACGTGGTTGCGCGGCACTTCGCTTTCCTCGCGCGTGGTGAGGTCGCGGATTTTCACGACGCCCTTCGCGAGTTCGTCGTCACCGTAAATCAGCGCGAGTTTCGCGCCAGACTCGGCAGCGGCCTTGAACTGTTTGCCGAAGGCCACCTCCTTCATCGGGTAGTCCACGCGAAAACCCGCCGCGCGCAGTGCGTGGATGTCGCCAAACGCCGCGAGCCGTTCCGCCTCGCCACCGATCACGCAGTAGACGTCCGGAGCCTGCACCAGCGTCGGCATCAAACCGCGTTGTTCCAGCAGAAGCGCAAACGTCATGTCACCGATCGCGAAGCCCACGGCGGGCAGCGCGGGACCGCCGAGCTTCTGCACGAGGTCATCGTAGCGCCCGCCGCCCGCAAGCGCGCGCAGCTCACCCTTGCGATCGAAGGCCTCGAAGACAAAGCCGGTGTAATACGCGAGCCCGCGCACCACGCCGAGATCGACGGCGACGAAACGGGTAAGACCCATCGCATCGAGCGCGCCCAGGAGTTTTTTCCAGTCGGCGAGGCGCGTCTTGATTTTCTCGCCGTCGAGGCTCGCGAGCGTGTGCTCCAGCGCATCGAGCGATTTCACTTGGAGAAACTCCAAAATCTTCGCCATCAGTTCTGGAGCGAGCGGGCCGAACGCCTCGGTGTAGCCCTTGAACGCCTCGTCGCCGTATTTCTCGTATTTGTCGATCGCGCCGAGCACGCCGCGCGAGCGCGCCTCGTCGAGCCCGAGCGCTTCAAGGTAGTAGAACCAGAGATTCCGATCGCTCAGTCGCACGTAGAAATCCTCGGCCGTCAGACCGAACGCACCAAGGCACTGCACCAGCAACGCAATCAATTCGATCTCCGCCTCGGGACCGGGCTCGCCAAAAATGTCAGCGTTGAACTGGTGGAAGCAGCGTCCGCGGCCTTTCTGCATCCGCTCGTAGCGGAAAAATTCCGCGATGCTGAACCACTTGATCGGGCGCTTGAGGGCGCTGGCTTTCGCGCCGACAAGCCGACACACAGTCGGTGTCATCTCCGGCCGGAGTGCGACTTCGCGACCGCCCTTGTCGGTGAAGTTGAAGAGCTGCGTTTCGATTTCGTCGCCCGACTTCGCCTTGTAGAGTTCCAGCGGCTCGAGCACGGGCGCGTCATATTCGGCAAAACCAAAGTTGCCGGCAGTCTGCCGCCAGAGGCGAAAGATGTGATTACGCCGCGCCAAATCCTCGGGATAGAACTCGCGAAAGCCGGGCAGAGTTTGAAACGTGGCCATGAAGTTCGGAGCGTGGCAAAACGCCGCGCCCCACGGCGACACCAAAAATTTTTCGCCCAGCGACGCGAAACAATGTCAGCCTAAGGCGGCCTCTCGCTGGGCGGACGACGGCGCGACCGGCACCCTCCGTTCAGGCCTCCTCGCCGTCGCCTTCGGCCGGCGCGATGCTCGGCTGGAGTTTCGCGAGATCAATTTTTTTGAGCTGCTGCTTAAGAATTTTCCCGGACTTGAATTTCACCACGGCGCGCCGCGGGATGATGACCTCGGCCTCGGGTTTGTTCGGATTGCGGCCGATGCGCTGCTTGCGCACCTGCACCTCGAGCACGCCGAAATTACGCAGCTCGACGTTGCGGCCATTGGCCAGCGCCTTCTGCACGATGTCGAGCGTCTGCTGCACAGTGTCGACGATCTGTTTTTGCGGGAAGCCGGACTTCCGGTAGATTTCCAGGACAATTTCGCGTTTGGTCAGGTTGGACATGGGGTTCCTTTTTATTCGAGCGGCCTTGTTTCTGAAGCTTAAGCGCCTTAAACTACTTGCGGCGTTTTAATTGCGTCAACCCTTATGACCGACTTGCGTCCGGTTCGTTCCCGCCCCCCATATTCCACCCTTCATGCCTGATCCGGTTGCAGTCAATTCCATGTTCGGACGCATCGCTCGTCGCTACGACCGGGCGAACTTCGTGCTGTGCGGTGGCATCGACACCTGGTGGCGGCGGCGCCTCGTGGCGGCTGTGCGCCGCCACGCGCCGCGCGACGTGCTGGACCTCGCGACCGGCAGCGGCGATGTGGCGTTTGCGCTCAGTCGCCGACTCGACCCGGCGACCGCCATCGTAGGCATGGATTTCTGCCAACCCATGCTCGATGAGGCGGTAGAGAAAAAATGCGCGGCGGGCGCAGGGCGTTTCGCCAATGTCGCGTTTCGCCAGGGCGACGGGCTCGCGCTGCCACTGCCGGATGCGAGCGTCGATGCGGTCACCATTTCATTCGGCCTGCGCAATCTCGCGGACCGGGCGCGAGGCTTGCGCGAGATGCGTCGCGTGCTGCGTCCCGGCGGGCACCTCTTCGTGCTGGAGTTTTCACAGCCGCAAGCGTGGTTCCGCCCGCTCTATTATTTTTATCTGCGGCGCATTCTACCGACTATCGCCGGCCTTGTGACCGGAGATCGCGCGGCCTACGTCTATCTCAACGACACCATCGGTCAATTCCCCGACCGCGTGGCGCTGGCGGCGGAAATCAGCGCCACAGGATTTTTCTCGGTGCAGGCGCGGCCAATGACTCTCGGCGTCGTGGCGCTGCACGAGGCGGCGCGCTGAGGCGCGCACGGAGTATTAGTTGAACGATTTCCCGCAGCCGCACGTGCTCTGGGCGTTGGGATTTTTGATTTC
>JANXSC010000301.1 GCA_025352845.1 Opitutaceae bacterium | reverse complement strand
TTTAGGTTAAGGTGGGCGCCTCCTCCGCAGCGTCTGCTTTCCGATTTACGGCCTAGCATCTTCCGCGACGGTTTTGGCTCCCGTAATAATTCTAAGGCAAAGAGCAGTTATTGAAAGCACCTCGAACACTGCAGGGTGTCGTGTTCAACGTAGGATCGCCGCGGTCGCCGTCAAATGCCAATCTGGACGAAGCCCTCCTTTCATCCCGAAAATCCCAGCTGGTGGAAACGCGCCGCCGTCGGCAATAATCTCGAATCGTCCCCACGCTCGCACTTTCATTTTCACTGTCACCCCACCCTCCCATGCACCGCTTCACCCTCCGTCTCCTCGTCCTGCTCCTTGCTCCCTGCTCCCTCACACTCGCCGCCACCGCGCCCGCCGCGAACGCGAAACCGAATATCATCTTCGTCCTCAGCGACGACGTCGCGCAGGGCGACATCGGAGTTTACGGCCAGAAGCTCATCCAAACCCCGCGCCTCGATCGCATGGCGCGCGAGGGCACGCGCTACACGCAGGCCTACTGCGGCACGACCGTCTGCGCGCCGTCGCGCACGTCGCTGATGACCGGCCTCCACAGCGGCCACGCGCCCGTGCGCGGCAACTGGGAAGTTCCCGTCGAGGGCCAGTTCCCTCTGCCCGCGAGCACCGTCACCGTCGCGCAGATTTTGAAAACCGCCGGCTACGCCACCGCCGTCGCCGGCAAGTGGGGCATGGGGATGTTCGACACCACGGGCAGTCCGCTCAAAAAAGGCTTCGACCACCAGATCGGTTACAACTGCCAGCGCCACGCGCACTCGTATTTCCCCACGTTCCTCTACCGCGACGGCGTCCGCTTCGATCTCCCCGGCAACACCGGCAACGGCGTCGGCCCCATTTATGCGCAGAATGTGATCCAGACCGACGTGCTCGATTGGGTCCGCGCGAAAAAGGACCAGCCCTTCTTCCTCTTCTACGCCATCACGCTGCCGCACGGAAACCACGAGATCGACGACCTCGGCATCTACGCCGACAAGCCTTGGGCGCCGCAGCAAAAAGCTTACGCCGCGCAAGTCACGCGCCTCGACCGCGACGTCGGCCAGCTCCTCGACTTGCTCGCCGAACTGAAGCTCGAGGACAACACGCTCGTGATGGTCGCCGGCGACAACGGCTCCTCCTTCGCGCCTGATTCCGCGATGGGTAAACTCTTCGATCAGGCGGGCAACGGCCTGCGCGGCTACAAGCGCGAACTCTACGAGGGCGGACTCCGCCAGGCCGCGTTCGCGCGCTGGCCCGGTGTCGTGCCCGCCGGCCGCGTCAGCGATGCGCCGTGGGCCTTCTGGGATTTTCTGCCGACCGCCGCCGAACTCGCCGGCGCGAAACTCCCCGCCGGCTTCAAACCCGACGGCCTCTCGCTCGTCTCCTTCCTCCGCGGTGGTGAAGCGCCGAAGCGTGACTATTTTTATTGGGAGCTGCACGAGACCAACCAGCCCCTCCAAGCCGTCCGCTTCGGCGACTGGAAGGCCGTGAAAAACGGTCCCGCCGCCGTCCTCGAACTCTACGACCTCGCCACCGATCCCGGTGAAACAAAAAATCTCGCCGCGCAAAAATCCGATCTCATTGCGCGCGCCGCCGCACTGATGAAGAGCGCCCACACCGACGATCCGAACTGGCCGCTCACCGGCCGCGCCACCGCGCGCGATGCCGATCGCGCGGCGAACGCGAAGAAAACCAAGAAGGCCGAGTGATGTTTCCTTTCCCCATGTTCTCCCCCTCCCGATTGGCGCGCGGTCTGTTTCTCCTGCCTGCATTCCTGCTCCTGGCTCCCTTCGCCCTCCTCCTCGCTGCGGAGCGGCGGCCCAACATCGTCATGCTCCTCATCGACGACATGGGCTGGGGCGATTTTTCCTGCTTCGGCAACAAAGACGCGCAGACGCCCAACCTCGACCGCCTCGCCGCCGAGGGGCTGCGCTTCGAGCACTTCTACGTCGCCTCGCCGATCTGTTCGCCGTCGCGCGCCGCGCTCTCGACCGGCCAATACCCGCAGCGCTGGCGCATCACCTCGTATCTCAACAACCGCGCCGACAACGAAGCGCGCGGCATGGCGCAGTGGCTCGACCCGCGTGCGCCGATGCTCGCGCGCATCCTGCACGACGCCGGTTACGCCACCGGGCATTTCGGCAAATGGCACATGGGTGGCCAGCGCGACGTCGGCGAGGCCCCGCTGATCACGGAATACGGTTTCGACGCCTCGCTCACCAATTTCGAGGGCCTCGGCCCGCGCATCCTCCCGCTCCTCGACGCGCGCGACGGTTCGCCGCCGCGCAAGCACGCGCTCGGTTCCGATACGCTCGGTCGCGGCGAAATCACCTGGCAGGATCGCGCCGAGGTCACGGCGAGTTACACTGCGGCGGCGCTCGCGTTCGCCAAAAAATCCGCCGCCCAGAAAAAACCGTTCTATATCAACCTCTGGCCCGACGACGTGCACTCCCCGTATTTCCCGCCCGCCGCGCGGCGCGGCGACGCCGCGAAACGCACGCTCTACCACGGCGTGCTCGCGACGATGGATGCGCAGCTCGGCGTCTTCCTCGACGCCATCCGCGCCGATCCCGCGCTGCGTGACAACACGCTCATTGTCGTCTGCTCCGACAACGGCCCCGAGCCCGGCGCCGGTTCCGCCGGCCCGTTCCGCGGCGGCAAGGCCATGCTCTACGAGGGCGGCATCCGCTCGCCGCTCATCGTGTGGGGCCCCGGTTTCACGAGCCGTGAAAAAACCGGCACCGTGAACCGCACCTCCGTCGCCGCCGCGATCGATCTCGCGCCCACGCTCCTCGACATCGCCGGTGTGCGCGCGCCCGCCGGTGTCGCGTTCGACGGCGTGTCGATGCGCGACACCTTGCTCGGTCGGTCCGAGGCGTCGCGCGGTCGCCCGCTCTTTTTCCGCCGCCCGCCGGACCGCGACAATTTCTCCGGCGTCGCGAATCTTCCCGACCTCGCCGTGCGCGACGGCCGCTGGAAGCTCCTCTGCGAATACGACGGTTCCCTCGCCGAACTCTACGACCTCACCGCCGATCCCGGGGAGAAAAACAACCTCGCCGCCACGCAACCTGCCGAGACGACTCGCCTCACCGCCGCCGTCCTTGCCTGGCACCGCGCCATGCCCCCCGACAACGGCGCGACCTACCGCGCGCCGCCCGGCGCGGGAAAGAAGAAATCCGAGTAACCTCCCGCAGGCTTGCCCGTCGTAGGGCAAACGCCATGAATCCCGTCGTGCTACCCCTCGGCCGCAGCCCCCGCCGCTTCCTGCTCGCGCTCCTGCTTTGCAGCGCGATCACGGTGGTATTTTCGGTCCAAGGCAAACCCTCGAAGGAGGAGCGCAAGGAGATGAAGGCTGATGCGGTCGCGGATGAGCCGGGCGGAAAGCCAAAGAATCAAACTCGCGACATCCCGGCCGACGCGCGCGACCGCAACTCCGGCGGAACCGATCCGCAGGCGCGCGCGCTCACCAAGCTGCGCGAGCAGATGGACGTCACCGACGACAGCGAGTGGGCGATCATCGCGACGCGCATTGCGCGCGTTGAAGAACTCCGCCGCGCCGCCAGCACGGGCCCGGGTGGCCGCGGCGGACCTTCCGCCGGCAAGCGCTCCGGCGCCAATCCCGAGCGCGATGCGTTGCGCGCCGCCGTCGGTGACAATTTGCCCGAGGCGGAAATCAAGAACCGCCTCGCCCGCGCGCGCGACCTCTACCAGCGCAACCAAGAGCAGCTCGCCGCCGCGCAGGCCGACCTCCGCGCCGTGCTCGGCGTGCGCCAGGAAGCGGTCGCCGTGCTCGCCGGTTTACTGCCGCCCTGAGCGTTAGCGTGACCGGTGTCCGACGGAGCGGCGGTTTCCCAACCACCGTCGGCGGGCGGCCCGGGCGCTTGGGAAAGCGCCCCTCCCTGCCGCGCGATTGACCTGCGGCGGCGACACCGCTGCGATGCTTTACCCCGCGTTTCCCAGGTCACGACTCCTCCGTTTCTCTTTCCTTCTGGCTTTCACCTGCGCCCTCGCCGTCGCGCTCGCCGCCGCCG
>JANXSC010000289.1 GCA_025352845.1 Opitutaceae bacterium | reverse complement strand
CTTTCAACGGGCGCGCCCGCTCCTCAAGCCAGCGCGTTGGGGTCAACGCTCTCCACCCGCCGCAAGCCATCGCTCTGTTTCGCCGCTAACCACGAGCCGGCGTCCGCAAGACTGACGACCTACACTTCGCCCAACACGCCGCGCCCGAATCGTCGCTGCCAACGCCAATCCGAAGCCGTCGGAATCCCGCCATGCTCACCAAGCTCCCCCGCTGGGTCTGGGTTGGCGCCGCGGCGCTCGCCGGCATCGCGGGCATGATCAACGCTGTCGGCTTCCTGAGCGTGACGCACCAAAGCGTGACGCACCTCACGGGCACGACCACACTCTTCGGCCTCGCGCTCGGCGAGGCGCGCTGGCGCGAGGCGGGTTATTTCCTCGCGCTCATCGCTGCGTTTGTCGCGGGCGCGACGTTCAGCGGACTCACCATCCGCGAGCGTTCGCTCGTGCTGGGTCGGCGCTACGGGCTCGCACTGATGATCGAGGCGCTGCTGCTCGCGGCGGCCGTGCCGCTGCTCCGCGCGCAGAGCGTGTGGGGTGACTACCTCGCCTCGGCCGCGTGCGGCCTGCAAAACGCGATGGTCAGCACCTACAGCGGCGCGGCACTGCGCACGACGCACGTCTCCGGCATGTTCACCGACATCGGGATCGCGCTCGGCGCCATGCTGCGCGGCCTGCCGGCCGACCGGCTGAAGTTCAAGCTGTGGGCGATTCTCATCGGCGGGTTTGCCGGCGGCGGCGCGGTGGGCGCGATCGCGTTTGCGCGGCTGGGCTTCGGCACGCTCTACGTGCCTGCGGCGATCACGGCGGCGGCGGGCGCGAGCTACTGGCTCCACTGCCGCTACCACCACGTGGCGATGGATGCAGTCGGGCGCGGGGGGTAGCTGGGCTCCGCGCATTTTTCGGCGATGGAGACGCGACGCCCTCGTCGCGTTGGCCCGACCGCCCCTTGACGCTCTACTATTCGCCAAACAACCTGCCCCCATGAATCCCCGATCAGTGAGACAATCGAGTTGGGGCGAATAACACTGTTAGCCAAAAAAGACTATGCCGGTGTTCATCAGCTATTCCCACCAAGATAAGGTGTTTGCCAGAAACCTCGCGGCGAACCTTGTGAAGCAGAAGGCGCACGTTTGGCTCGACGATTGGGAAGTGTCCGCTGGGGAGTCTCTCATCGAGAAGATTCAATCGGCCCTCCAAGATGCCTCAGCCCTTGTCGTGGTGCTGTCGAAGGCCTCGGTTGAATCCGTCTGGTGCAAGAAAGAGGTCGTTGCAGGCATCCAGCGTGAACTCGAAGAGAAGAGGACGATCGTTATTCCTGCACTCGTCGAGAAATGTGATATTCCTCTTTTTTTGCGCGATAAGAAGTATGCGGACTTTCGAACCGACTTTGATGCCGGCCTGGCCGCGGTCGTGGAAGCCGTTGCGAAGGTATCGAATCCTTCGCTAGGACGGATTCAGAATGATGACTATCACACCGATTGGGCGCATGATTGGTTCGATTTGGATGGGGATTTCGGCATGCGCTTCACATTAGTTCAGCATTCGAAGCATATGCCCTATTCGGTGCTTTCTACCATTACCGTTATTTGCACCGGAGAAGCGACCAAGCGCTACATGAGCTACCGTGAAGTGGGTTTGGATAGCTTTGGTCAGTTGGTGATTGTCGAGTCGGTGCTCGAAGCACTGAAAGGAGAGGAGTTTTTCGTGCTGCTGGAAGACAGCTTCCCGAGGAAGAAGGAGATCTCGATTATCGACCCTAAAATTCAAGTTGGGTATCATCTCCACATGGAGACGCGTCGACTTGGTGAAGACACCGGAAAAGACATCTTGATGCACGGAGCCGAGGAAATTCGGAAGATCAAGCGGATGGTTGAGGAGAGAATCCGGCCACCGACTACTGATGAAAAGGCAAAGCTCATCGCGGTAATTCGCAAAAATATGAAACTATAAAAACCTTCAAGATGGACTTGAAGACGCACGGCATGCCGATCGCGCTCGCGGCGATTTTCTTCCTCGCGACGGCGTAGCCCGCGTCGAAGCGCCGCATGAAAGAAACTGAGCTGCGCCCTGACTGCTCCACCTTGTTCTTTCCGTTTGTCTCGCTGCGTATCGCGGCCTTTATCGCAGCCAATGAAGACGCTCACGATTACCCAAGCGCGCAAGAATCTCGGCCAGCTCTGCGGTGAGGCCGCCCGAGGCAAGGTTGTCGGCATCATTTCCGGTCATCAGATTTTCCAGCTCAAGCCGGTGCAGGTCGTGGCGTGGGACGACACCTATGTCGCCAAGGAATACGGCGTGACGGCACCGGAGATGGACGCGTTTGTCGCGCGGGCCGACGCCGACATCGCCCGCAAGGAGAAGCGCGGCGCCTACTCCCGCTTCAAGGGCAAGTTCGACCCCAAGTCGCGCGCGTGAAGGATGTCCGCATCGACGGGCGGCTGCTCACGGCGATTCGCAAACTCGCCGCCACCGAGCGTCGCGAGATCGGCGGCGCGATTGCCGCCGCGCAGGAGGTCTTCGACTCCCCACACGCGCACACCGGAGCCGGCGTGCGCAAACTGAAGGGCCGTTGGTATGAAGTGCGCGCTGGCCGGGCTCAGCGCCTCATCTTCCGCGAGGGCGATGACTGCCTGTCGTTCGAGTTCATGGGCAATCACGACGACGTGCAGCGCTTCCTCAAAGCCGCGAAATAGTTTTTCTTCCACGCGCCGCCGCAACTGCGTCCGCCGGGCCTTGCGGACCGGCGGTGTTTCCAACCCTCCGAAGTTTCGTCGTGCGCCGAACCGCTGCGCGGCGCAAAGTGGGCGCGCTGACCAACCCCTCGCCATCCTCATGCTTATCGTTCGCCCCTTGCTTCACCTCACCGCCGTCTGCGCGATGGCCGCACTCACGTTACTTTTCACCGTCCGCGCCGACACCGCCGTGCTCACCGCGCTGCTCTCGCGCCCGATTCTCGAAACGGGCACGCCGCTCGCCGAGGTGCAGGCGTTCACCGAAGCGCGCGTGCTCGCGATGCCGGCCGTGACCACGCTCGACGCGTGGCGGAAATTCGCCGACCGCACGCGCCGCGATGTGCTCGAGAAAATCGTGTTCCGCGGCGAACTCGCCCGCCAATGGCGCGACGCGAAGACGCAGGTCGAGTGGCTCGACACGATTCCCGGCGGCCCCGGCTACTCGATCCGTAAGCTGCGCTACGAGGCGCTGCCCGGCCTCTGGATTCCCGCGCTGCTCTACCTGCCCGACGGCGTCTCCGGAAAAATCCCCGTGCATCTCGCCGTCAACGGCCACGACAAGGAGGGCAAGGCCGCCCCCTACAAACAGCTTCGCTGCATCAATCTCGCCAAACGCGGCATCGCCTCGCTCAACGTCGAGTGGTTCGCACAGGGCCGGCTCCGCACCGATGGCTTCGTGCACTATCGCATGAACCAACTCGACCTCTGCGGCGTGAGCGGGCTCGCGCCGTTCTACCTCGCGATGTCGCGCGGGCTCGACGCGCTGCTCGCGCTGCCCTACGCCGATCCCACGCGTGTCGCCGTCAGCGGTCTCTCTGGCGGCGGCTGGCAGACCATCGCCATCAGCTCGCTCGACCTGCGCGTCACGCTCGCGAATCCCGTCGCGGGCTATTCGAGCTACCGCACCCGCGCGCGCTACCCTTCCGATCTCGGCGACTCCGAGCAGACTCCCAATGATCTCGCCACCGTCGCCGACTACACGCACCTGACCGCGCTGCTCGCCGGCCGCAGTGCGCTCCTCACCTACAACGCCGCCGACAACTGCTGCTTCGCCTCCGACCACGCGCTCCCGCCGCTGCTCGCCGCCGCCGAGCCCGTCTTCCAGCTCTACGGCCAGCCGCAGCGCCTGCGCTCGCACATCAACACCGATCCCGGCACGCACAACTTCGAGGTCGATAATCGGCAGGCGTTCTACCGCATGATCGGCGCGACGTTTTTCCCGAGCGATGCCGCGTTCAACGCCACGGAAATTCCGTCGCAGCCCGAGGTGAAAACCGCGGTGCAACTCGAAGTGCCGCTGCCACCCGGCAATCTCGATTTCCACCAGCTCGCACTCGCCGCGAGCAAGAATCTGCCGCGCGCCGGTGCGGCCACGCGCAAAAAACTCGCCGAGGTGACGCACTTCAAATCCCTCAACGTTGCCGCCAAACAAACCGGCACCGAAACGCGCGGCGATGTCCAAGCCACGTTTTGGAAACTCCGCGTCGGCGACACGTGGACCGTGCCCGTCACCGAACTCACCCGCACCGGCGCCACACCCACCGGCACCACGCTGCTCGTCGCCGATGCCGGCCGCAAATCCCTCGCCGCGCGCGTCGAAGCGCTGCTCGCCGCCGGCCATCGCGTGCTCGCTCTCGACCCGTTTTACTTCGGCGAGTCGAAAATCGCGCAACGTGATTTTCTCTACGCGCTCCTCGTCGCCGCCGTCGGCGATCGTTCGCTCGGGATTCAGGCGAGTCAGGTCGCCGCCGTCGCACGGTGGGCGGGCACCGAGTTCAAAACCTCACCTGCCTCGGTCGCGCTCGAGTCCTTCGGTCCGCGCAGCAGCGTCTTCGCCCTTGTCGCCGCCGCACTGGAGCCACGTGCGATCGGCCGGCTCCAGCAGACCGATGCGCTCGCGAGCCTGCACGAAGTTCTCCACCAAGACTGGACCGTCGATCAGAAGCCCGAGTTGTTTTGCTTCGGCCTGCTCGAGGCGCTCGATATTCCCCAGTTGAAAACCCTCGTCGGCCTCGCGCGGCTCGAGTGATTTTTCGCCGTCCGCTCTCGAAAAAAATTCCCCGCGTGAATCCCCCCTTCGCAAAATTGATCCGGCGCACGCACATGTATCTCGCGCTGTTTCTCACGCCGTGGATGATCGCGTATGCGTTGAGCGGGCTCGTGCTGAATCGCTTCGAGACCGTGCGGAGTTGGTATGGCGGCAAGTATGCGGACTTCGAAAAAATCGGGGAGCGACCCTACACCGTCGCGTTTTCCGCCGAGGAGACGCCGCGCATGGTCGGCGAACAGATCCTCGACGACCTCGGGCTCGCGGGTTCGTTTGGCATTCCGCCCGGCGGCGCGACGCCGGCGCAGCTCATCATCATGCGCAACGCCGCCTTCACCGTGCATCGGGTCACGTATTTCCGCACGGAGAGCCGGTTGCTCATCGAAAAACAGCGGCTGCCCGCGGCCGTGTTTTTTAACCGCGTCCACTTCCGCCACGGCTACGAGCAGCCCTATCTCGCGGCGAAAATCTGGGGCTTCGTCGTGGACCTCGCCGTGGTCGGCATGGGGTTCTGGGTGCTGTCGGGCATTCTGCTGTGGTGGGAAATCCGCCCCGCGCGCGCCTGGGGCGCGGCGGGTTTGATCGCGGGCTTCGGCCTTTTCACCGGGCTGCTCGCCACCATCTGACCGGGAGACCCCACCATGAAAAACTGGAACCTCCTTTTCCGCCGCACGCACGTTTACCTCGGGCTGCTGCTCATTCCGTGGATGCTCGTCTATGCGGCGTCCACGTTTGTCTTCAACCACGCCGAGCATTTCCAGTCGCTCCGCGCCGCCGATCCGCAGTGGCTGCCGCTCTGGGAAAAAGATTACACGCTCGCCGCGCCAGCGGGAAATGATCCGGCGGCGCTCCGTGACCTCACGCGCCGGCTCCTCACCGATCACGGCGTGAGCGGAGCCTTCGCCGTGCGGCGCCAGGGCGAGCGGCTGAACATCAACGTGGCAAATTTCTGGTTCCCGAAGCGGCTGAACTACGATCTCGGCACCGGGAAACTTCGCGCCGAGCAGAAGCGTTTCGCCTTGCTCGACGTGCTCATCCGCCTCCACGAGCGCACTGGCTACGGCCAGGGCGGCTTCCTCAACAATCTCTGGGCCTTCGCGGTCGATGCCTTCTGCGTCAGCACCCTCGTCTGGATCGCCACCGGGCTCTACCTCTGGTGGAAACTCGCCGTCACGCGCCGCTGGGGTTTCCTCGCGATCGGCAGCGGCTTCACGACGATAGTCACGCTGTTGCTCACGGTGTGATCCCGCACGCGCCGCGCTTGCTTTCATGAACTCATTCCGCTTCCCCCTCTTCGCCCTCGCGCTGCTCGGCAGCGTCGGCGCTTTCGCCACGCCCGCGCGCCCGCCGAACATCCTGCATCTCCACGCCGACGATCATCGCCCCGATGGCCTGCGCGCCCTCGGCAACCCAATCCTCGAGACGCCGAATCTCGACACACTCGTCGCGCGCGGCACGGCGTTCACTCGCTGCTACACGATGGGCTCGATGGTCGGCGCCGTCTGCCTGCCGAGCCGCACGATGCTGCTCACCGGCAAATCCTGGCTGCGCATCCCCAACGGCCGCGACGCCGCCGTCGACGCCACGAACTCGCTTCCGAAGGTGCTCAGCCGCGCCGGCTACGCGACCTTCCATGTCGGCAAGGGCGGCAACGAGTTCACCGCCGGCCTCGCCGCCTTCGACACGAACCTCATGATGAACGACAGCTCGGAGGAGTTGCGCCGCGGATCCAGCGAGCGCCACGCCGACGCGACGATCGCGTTTTTGAAATCGCGCGCCGCCGCCTCCGTCGCGGCTCCGGCGAAACCGTTCTACATTTATTTCGCCCCGCCCGTGCCGCACGACCCACGCGTCGCCGCGCCGGAATTCCACGGTCGCTACGATCCGAAAAAAATTCCGCTCTCGCCGGCGTTTCTGCCGCAACATCCGTTCGACAACGGCGAGATGGCCGTGCGCGACGAGCAGCTCGCCCCGTGGCCGCGCACACCCGAGGACACCAAGCAGCAGCTCGCCGACTACTACGCGTGCATCACCGGCCTCGACCACCACATCGGCCGCGTCTTCGCGGAGCTCAAGGCGCGCGGCGAGTGGGACAACACCATCATCATCTTCACCGGCGACAACGGCCTCTCGCTCGGCGAGCACGGCCTCTTCGGCAAGCAAAACCTCTACGAGTTCGGCGGCATGCATGTGCCGTGCGTCATCGCCGGCCCCGGCATCCCGCACGGCCGCAGCGAGGCGCTCGTTTACCTCATGGATTTGTTTCCCACGTTCTGCGATTTCGCCGGCACGCATATCCCCGAGGGCATCGAAGCGCGGAGCCTCGCGCCGATTTTGCGCGGCCGCGTGAGCAAGGTCCGCGACGCGCTCTACACCGCCTACCGCGACGTGCAGCGCGCCGTGCGCGACGACCGCTGGAAACTTATCCGCTACCCGCAGGTTGACCGCACCCAGCTCTTCGATCTCGCCACCGATCCGCACGAACTCAACAACCTCGCCGCCGACCCCGCGCACGCCGCGCACCTCGCCACGATGACCACGCTCCTCCAAACCGAAATGACCCGCTACGGCGACACTGCGCCGCTCACCGTCGCGAATCCCAAACCCGCCGCATGGACGCCGCCGGCGGCACTGCCCGCTCAACCAAAGGGCAAAGGCAAGGCCGGGAAAAAATCCTGAGCAAACGCTCCCGAAACCGCGCCGCCCCCTTTCTTTGTTGTCCGCGCTGTGTCTCGCGGCTTGTTTCCGCTCCCCGGTCCCATGCACTCCCGTTTTTTTTCCCGTTCCGCCCGTCTCCTCGCCGCGCTCACGTGCGCCACGCTGTTCGCCCGCGCCGCCGATAACTGGCCGCAGTTCCGCGGGCCGACGGGCGACGGCCATTCCGATGCCAAGAAGCTGCCCGTTTCCTTCGGCGAGACCGAACGCGTAAAGTGGAAAACGGAAATCCACGGCAAGGCGTGGTCGTCTCCCGTCATCTGGAAAAACCAAATCTGGCTCACCACCGCCAATCTCGAAGGCACCGAACTTTCCGTCGTGTGCGTCGACAAGGAGACCGGAAAAATCCTGCGCGACGACATTCTCTTCCGCATCGCCGAGCCGCAGTTTTGCCACGCGTTCAACTCCTACGCCTCGCCCACGCCCGTGATTGAGGATGGCCGCGTTTACGTCACCTTCGGTTCGCCCGGCACCGCGTGCCTCGACACCAAGACGGGAAAGGTGCTCTGGCAGCGCACGGATTTTGTCTGCAATCACTTTCGCGCCGCGGGTTCCTCGCCGATTCTCCACGGCAACCTGCTGCTGATGCATTTCGACGGGAGCGATTTTCAATATGTCGTCGGCCTCGACAAGAAGACCGGCCGCACCGTCTGGAAAACGGATCGCTCGATCGACTTTAAGGACCTCGATGCCGAGGGAAAACCGCAGGCGCAGGGTGATCTGCGCAAGGGATTTTCCACGCCGCAAATCATCAAGCAGGACGGCAAATTCGTGATGCTGAGCAGCGGCGCCAAGGCCCACTATGTTTACGATCCGCTGACCGGAAAGGAAATCTCCCGGCTTGAGGAGCGCGCGCAGCACAGCGCCAGCAGCCGGCCCGTCGTCGCGCACGGCATGGTTTTCCTCCAGACCGGTTTCTCCAAGGGCCAGCTCCTCGCCGTGAAACTCGGCGGCCAGGGCCTGCTCGACGAAACGCAGGTCGTCGTGTGGCGTGAAAAGAAAAACATCCCCAACAAGCCCTCGATCCTCGCCGTCGGCGATCTGCTTTTCCTCGTCGATGACACCGGCGTCGCGTCGTGTCTCGAGGCGAAGACCGGCGCCGAAGTCTGGCGCGAGCGGATTCCGGGCGGCTACTCCGCCTCGCCGATCTTTGCGGCCGGGCACATTTATTTTTTCAGCGAAGCCGGCCACGTGACCGTGATCGACCCGAACCGCACTTTTACGAAGATCGGGGAAAACAAATTCGACGTGGGCTTCATGGCCTCGCCCGCCGTCTCCGGCAACGCGCTCTTCCTGCGCACGCGCACGCACCTCTATCGCGTGGAGTGAGAGAGATTGTCCGGTAGGGCGTCTGTCTTGC
>JANXSC010000267.1 GCA_025352845.1 Opitutaceae bacterium | reverse complement strand
CTTCTCGAGCTTCGCGAGCTGGAGAAAAAATTCCCCCTTGGCGCTGAAATTCGCGGTCGTCCCGCTTTTGGTCGTCACCTCGATCTCGCGATCAGTGGTCAGGCGCGCGAGCGAGACCGTCTGCCAAGTCTGGTAGAGATGCGGGGCCGAGAACTGCGCGTCGGCCAGGAGGCGCGCAACCGGATCGAGATCGGCCAGCACACGATAGGCGATGCCATCGGCGGCGAGACCCACGCCGGCAAACCACGGGAGCGACTCCAACATCGCGCGATCGAAGCCGGTGCCGGCAAACGCCGCGCCATCCCGCGCGATCACGAGGTTCTGCTCCACCCCGTGCTCCGTAATTCGCACCCGCGCAATCGGCGCGCGCTCGGTGATGCGCACCTTCAGGCGGTCGGGAAAAATCCGCGTGAGATCCGCCGTGATCACCTGCCGGTCCAGCAGCAGGCGCGCGCGCAGCCGCGCAAGGTCGAGTTCCAGCAACGACACGCCCGGTTTTAATTCCAACGTGCGCGCGAGCCACGCCTGATCGAGGGCACCATCGCGCGTCGTCTCCAGCTCGGGCGCTTTCATCGGCACGGTCCTGGCCGCGGCCGGGATGCGGCGCGGGTCTTCCTGCAGCGCCGCCGCCACCAGCCACGCGCCCCAACCCAGACCGCCGAGCACGGCGGCCACACTCGTAAGGCGCAGGCCAGACATCACGAGCCGCATCCGGCCGCCGCGCGACATCGCGCGCGGTTTTACGGATTGGGAAATGTCGCGCCAGTTTTTCGCCGCGGGGATCTCGGTGGGGTTGGGTTTCATGGGCGTCGGGCGGCAGCGACCGCCTCAAAGCGATTCAATGCCGGTGTCACCAGCTCCCGCACCAGGGCGGAAAAATCCAAACCCACGCAGCGCGCGCTCATGGGGAGAAGGCTCGTTTCCTTCATGCCGGGAAGGGTGTTGATTTCGAGCAGGAAAAACTCCCCCTGCGCAGAGAGCATGAAATCGACGCGCGCGTAGTCACGGCAGCCGCACGCGGCAAACGCCGCCTCTGCCGCGCGCTGCACCTCCGCCGTAGCCGCAGCGTCCAGTGGGGCCGGCGCGAAATACTCGGTCATCCCCTTGGTGTATTTGCTAGTGAAATCATAGACGCCCGACTTCGGTCGAATCTCGACCACACCCATCGCCTTCCCGCGCAGCACGCCCACGGAAAACTCGCGACCGACGACGCGGCGCTCGATCAGCCAGCCGCCCGCCGTGATGGCGGCGAGTTTGGCGGCGAGTTCCGCGTGGCTGGCAACGAGCGCAAGGCCCACGCTGCTGCCCTCGTTGTTGGGTTTCACCACGAGGGTTTCGCCGAGCTTGGCCACTACGGCATCGGCGGTGGGTTTGCTGGCGGCGAGAAAGGTCACGCCCGGCACCACGCGCACGCCGCGCGCTGCCGCGGCTTCCTTGGTGCGCGTCTTGTCCATCGTGAGCGCGCTGCTGGCCGCATCGCAGCCGGCATAGTGAATGCCCGCGGCATCGAGCAGCCGCTGCATCCCGCCGTCCTCGCCAAACGTCCCGTGCAAGGTCGAGAAGACCACATGCCGCGCCGGATCGACGCCGGCCGGAATCGACTCGGCGTTGACCTCGAAGAGCCGCGTCGGAAAAGAACGGGCGAGCGCGATGGCCGACGCGCGACCCGAACCCAACGAGACCTCGCGCTCAGCCGAGGTGCCGCCGGCAAACACGGCGATGATGGGAGTGGTCATTTTCGATTTTTGATTCTGGAGTTTCGAGTCCGGCGACCGGGCGTGTTCGGGATCGAGTGGCGCGCATCGCGCGCCGCCTTCGATCGAAAATCAAAAACCGAAAATCGAAAATTCACAGCACGTCCTCCCAGTTTTTCCCGAAGAGCAGCACCTCCGGCTGCAAGTCCACGCCGCGCGCCTGCCGCACGCGGGCGCGAATGCGGCGCACGAGTTCGAGGACGTCCGCGGCCGAGGCCCGGCCGCGGTTCACGATAAAATTGGCATGCACCGGCGACACCTCGGCGTCGCCCACCCGCTCGCCCTTGAGGCCACACTCGTCAATCAACCGGCCGGCCGAACTGCCGGGCGGGTTTTTGAAAATGCAGCCGGCACTGGGCTCGCGCGGCTGCGACTCCTGCCGCTTTTTCCGATACACGTCGATCTGTCGCGCCACGGCATCGCCCTCAGTCCGCGCCGCGGGCCGGAGCATCGCGCCGAGCGCGATCGCATCGTGCAATTCCGCGCAGTGGCGGTAGTCGACGTGCATGGCCGCCTTCGCAAGTGTCGTCACTGCGCCGTTGCGCGACATCAGCTGCACCGACTCCACCACATCGAACATCCAGCCACCCATCGCGCCGGCGTTCATGCGCAGCGCGCCGCCGATGTTGCCCGGGATTCCCTCGAGAAACTCGAAGCCCGCGAGTCCGGCCTTGGCCGCGAGCCCGCAGAGATTTTTCAACCGCAACCCCGCGCCCACCTGAACGCTGCCGTCGGCGCGCGGCTCAAACCTCGCCCACGCCTCGTGCGTGAGTGCCACGACGAGCGCATCCACGCCTTCGTCGGGCACGACGACATTCGAGCCGCGCCCGAGCATCAGGATCGGCACTCCGCGCGTTTGCGCCGCGCGCACGAGCACCTGCAATTCGTCCACCGACGCGGGCTCCGCATAAATCCGCGCCGCGCCACCGACCCGCAGCGTTGTCTTCGCCGCGAGCGGTTCTTCGCGCCGCAATGCCACCGCGCCGCCAAACGCCGCGCAAAACGCGGAAAAATGTTCGTCCCAGTGCGCTGCATTTGCCGGAGCAGACGGCACTCCGCCGCGCTGGCTGGGAGCGGCATCTCGATCGGAAGGGGCGGGCATGATGGCGGCGATCATGGGGCGGCGATCAGGAGCGATCGCGACCGGGGCGGACGCGCGGGCCGGGCGATGGTTTCCAAATCGCCGAGCATCAGCTCGAGCGAGTTCGCGTGATCCAGGCGCTGGAGGCTCGCGCGGAATTTTCGGAGCAGCCGCTCGTTGCCCAGCGTTTCGAGCACCGCCGTCTGCAAGTGCGCGAGCTGCGGCTGCGCGAACACGAGGCCGCCGCCCTGCCGCTCGAAATACTCGGCGTTGGCCTGCTGGTGATTGTCCGCCGCCAGCGGATAGGGCACGAGGATCGCCGGCGCCTCGCACCGCGCCAGCTCGGCGAGTGTGCCCGCCCCGGCCCGCGAGACCACGAGGTCCGCCGCCGACATCAGCACGGCAATCCGATCGCTAAACGGCGCGAACACGGCGCGCGCCACCGCACCGCTGCGGGCACGAAGCTCGAACGTTTCGTCCCGGCCCTTCCCCAGGCCGGTGACCACGTAGAGTTGAATTGCCTCCGCGGCGAAAATCTCGGCCCTGCTGCGCGCCCAGTCGTTGAGCGCCGACGCGCCCTGGCTGCCGCCGAGCACGACCAACAATTTCTGTTCGGGATCAAGGCCGAGGGTCGTGCGGGCCGCCGCCTGCGACTGACGCGTGAACTCACGGCGCACGGGCAGGCCGACGTGACGGGTCTTCATGCTGCGAATTCCCGGCAGGCTAATCCCCGGCGGCAGATACACCCGCGTCGCCAGCCGGCCCAGCATGCGCACGGCGCGGCCGGGCACGCGGTTGGACTCGTGCAACGCCGACGGCACCCCCGTCACGCGCGCCGCGAGCACGATCGGCGCGGAGGTGAAGCCGCCGAAACCCACCACCGCGTCGGGCCGCATCGCGCGAATCAGCCGCAAGCAAAACCACAGGGCCTGCGACTGTGAAAGGGAACATTTCGTCAGCTGCACAGGATTCCACGCGAAGCCGGTGCCAGGCATGCGCTCGAAGCGCAGATGCGGATATTTTTCGCTCAACCGCGCATCGACTTTTTTCCGGCTAATCAGCAGGCGCACCTCGTGGCCGCGCGCGAGCAACCCCTCCGCCAGCGCAATGCCGGGCGAGAGATGCCCGCCGGTGCCGCCGCAGGAGATCAGGAATTTTTTCACCCCAGCACCTCCCGCATCGTCCGCACGCGCTCGGGCAGCGCAGCGCGCCCCCACGTCCGCTGCGTGTTGAGGATGATTCCGATCAGCATGCCCATGAGCAGCAGATTCGACAGACCCGCGCTGATAAACGGCAGCGACATTCCCTTCGTCGGCAGCATGCCCGTAACCACGCCGAGGTTGATGATTGCCTGCATCGAGATCAGCAGCACGCAGCCGAGCACGAGGAGGAAATGGAAAAGATTCGGTGCACGCCGCAGGTGCAGCAGGCCGGCCACGAGGATCGTCGCAAACGCCACGACCACCGCGAGCGTGAAGACTAGGCCGAGTTCCTCGCCGACCACCGAGAAAATAAAATCCGTGTGCGCCTCCGGCAGGTAGTTGAGCTGCTGCCGCCCCTGCCCGAGTCCCGCGCCCTCCACGCCGCCGGCCGCATACGCCGCGAGCGCCTGGTAGAGTTGGTAGGTCTTGCCACTCTTGTTGCCCTCGACATCGAGGAACGCCACGAACCGCTCCAGCCGGTTCGGAATCAAAATCACGACGGCGGCAAAGAGCGCGAGCACGCCGGCAATCGACGGGACGATGAAGCTCCAGCGTGCGCCCGCCATAAACAACAACAGCAGCCCGACCGCCACCATCAGCGCCGCGGCACCCATATCCGTCTCGAGCAAGACCAGTCCCACGAACACCCCGATCCCGAGCAACGGAACCACATAGCCGCGCCTAAACTCGCCAATCCGCGTCTGATTGAGGGCAAGGTAGTGCGCGAGGCAGAAGACCAGCGCGAGTTTGGCAAATTCCGAGGGCTGGCCGAGGCCCAGAAGCCACCGGCGCGATCCGTTAATCGGCCGCGTGAACAGGACGACCACCAGCAGCAAGAGCGCGAAGCCGCCAATCCACCAAGCGTAACGCCGCACCTCATCGAGGTTCAACCGGCTGAAAACATAACACAGCCCGCCCGCGGCCAGCACCCCGACGATCTGTTTCGTGAGGTAGGCGTAGGGAATCGCCACGCCGCTCTTCCGATCGACGAACCAGGCGCTCGCACTGAACAGAATCGTGAGGCCGAGCAGCGTGAGCCCGACCGCGCACACCACGATGATCGTCGCGGGATTCAACACGGCCGGAACGGCGGGCCGAATATCGCTGGGGCGTTCGTGGCGCACGGCGGAAAAATCAGCTCAGTTTTTTGGGGCCGGGGCGGGCGTGCCCTCACCGATTTGAATCACGGGCACCACGGGCACGACGGGCGGTGCCGCCGGGGTGAGGTCCACCGTCGGAGGCGGCGTAAGATTCCCCGGACCCTTTTGCTCCGCGCCCTTCGCGGTGCCGGACTTCGCGGGGGCCTTGCCGGACTTCGCGCCCTTGCTGGGCTCCCAACCGGGGATGATCAATTCCATGCCCGGACGAATCTTGGCCGGGTCGGAAATATTATTGGCCACGGCGATATCGCCCTGCTTCACCCCGTAGGTGCGGGCGATGCCACCGAGCGTCTCACCCGAGCGCACGGTGTGCTTCATCGCATCGCTCGACTTGACACTGCTCATCGTCGCCGCAGCCGCAGCCGCATCGGCGGCCTTCGCCGCAGCGGGCGTGGGCGCGATCGCCTTGCTCGGAATGATTATTTTTTGGCCGGGGCGGAGGTTCGCGTTGGTGGCGAGTCCGTTCGCAGCGGTGAGCTGCGCGACCGACAGATTGTTTTTCTTCGCGATCGTCCAGAGGTTGTCGCCGGACTTCACGGTGTAGGAAGTCGCGGGCGTCACGCCGTCGACCGGCTGCGCGGTGAGCGTGGTTGCGACCGGCGTGTCGGGGCGCGTCGGCACAAAACGCACGGCGTTCGCCGCAGCCGAGGACGAGGCTGGCGCCGTTGCGGCGGGCAGGTCGGGATTGAACGCGATGAGCGTCGGCGCGGCGAAGCCGGCGTCACCCGGTGCCGCAGGCGGGACGGAAATCGTCGGCGGTGGCGCGGCGGGTTTGGGCGCGGTGTCGGCCACGGTCGGCGCGGGCTTGACGGTGGAGGTGCAACCCGGGATGGCAAAAACCAGCACGAGCAGGAAAACGTGGATGCCCACGACGAGACCGAAAATCTTCAGGATTTTCATAGGAGGAATGAGTTGATCGGTTGTGAATGCACGAGAGTGCGAAAGCTATCTCAAACTGACCGCGGGTTCGCGAAGTTGAGTCAGGTCGGCGGCGCTGGCCGCGGTCTTCATGCGCCGCGCCGCGCACACGCGCCGAAACGCGCTGTGCCCCATCACGAACCCCGGCGTCACGGCGAGGTTGGTCGTCAGTCGCGGCGCGTGCAACACCGGGCGTTGCGCCGAGCCGGCGGAGAGCGGGAACACGTGATCGATTTCGGTCGGCGATTTCATCGTCAGCGGAGTTTCAGGGTCGCGAGGCTGGCGAGCGCACACCCCAGGGAGAGAACCCAGAAACGGAGGACCACCTTCGTTTCCGGCCAGCCTTTCTTCTGAAAATGATGATGGATCGGCGCCATCAGAAATACCCGCCGGCCCGTGCCGAAACGGCGCTTGGTGTATTTGAACCAGCCCACCTGCGTGACGACCGAGAGCAGCTCCATGACAAAAACCCCGCCCGCGATCACGAGCGTCAGCGGCTGGTGAATCATAAAGGCCATCACGCCGATCAGGCCGCCGAGCGCGAGCGAGCCCGTGTCGCCCATGAACACTTCCGCGGGATGCGAATTAAACCAGAGAAAGGCCATGCAGCCGCCGATCAGTGCGCCGCTGATCACGGTGAGTTCGCCGGTTTTCGGGACGTGGCTCGTGAGCAAATATTCCGAGAGGAGCACGTGGCCCGCGACGTAGGCCATCACGCCCATCACCAGCGCCACGGTGATCGTGCAGCCGACCGCGAGCCCATCGAGCCCGTCGGTGAGGTTGATCGCATTGCTGAAGCCGACGATCCAGAGGTAAATCAGCCCGAGCAGCAGCCCCGCCGGCATCTGCGCGATGATCGGGTATTTCACGAACGGCACCCAGAGTTCGCGGATCTTCATGGAACTGTCGGGGTGCCACAACAACACGCCGAGCGCGCCAAACGTCGCGAGCGACTGCCACGCGATTTTTTCCCACGAGGGGATGCCGTGGCGATTTTTGTGCACGACCTTTAGGTAATCGTCGCGGAAACCCGGCACCGTGAGCGCGGCGTAGACGAAGAGACTGGTGAACACCCATACGTTGGGCGTCGCCCAGAGCAGCGCGCCGAGAAACACCGCCGTGAAAATGATCAGGCCGCCCATCGTCGGCGTGTTCTTCTTGTCAAAATAACTCGCGCCGAGCGCGCCGGTGCGGTCGTCGATATAGCCGTGGCCGAATTTCAGCGCCTTGAATTTCCGAATCATCGCCGGCCCGATCGCAAAACCGATGAAGAGCGAGGTGAGCGCCGCCAGCGCCGTCCGCACCGTGATGTAGCGCAGCAGGCGGAGCGGGCCGAAGTAGTCGGCATAGTCTGCGAGATAGGTCAGCACGGCAGCGGGAGCGTGGTTTGCGCCTCGAGAATTTTTTCCAACTGGTAGCGCCGGCTGCCCTTCACGAACACCGCGCCGCGCCACTCGGCGAGAAACGCCGCCACAGGTTCCAGCGAAGACACAATCTGGAGCTGGCGCGAAAAATCGTCCTGGTCCAGCACGCCCGCGCAGACCTCGTGTGCCTGCGTGCCAATGACGAAAAGCCGGTCGCTCTCCTTCAATTTCAACCGTCGGCCCAGCGCGCGATGGTGCGCCGGAGCCTCGGCCCCAAGCTCCTCCATGCACCCGATCACGAAGAGCCGCGGCACACCGGCCGGCGCGATCTGCTCGAAGGTCGCGAGTGCGTCGGCCATCGACGCGGGATTGGCGTTGTAGCAATCGAGATAAAACATCCGCCCATCGATCTCGCGCACCTCGCCGCGCAGCTTGGCGGGTTTCCATTCGGCGATGCGCGCCTGAATCGTCGCGTGCGGCACGCCGAGCGCGAGCGCCGCGGTGATCGCGAGCGCGGCGTTTTGCGCCATGCCATCGGACACGCGGCGAAAAACAAATCCCGTCGTGGGCAGCGACCCGTAGCTGAGCGCCACGGCGGTTTTTTCGCCGCGATGCGAGACCACGAAAAACGCCCGGTCGGCCGGCACCACGTCGGGCAAGACGACCTCCGCGCGCTCCACCACAAGCGTCCGAACTCCGAGCGCGCGAAACGCCGCCAGCTCGGCCACCGGCTGCGGCAAAATTGCCATCCCGCCCTTCCGCACCGCCGCGACTAGCACGGCTTTTTCCCGCGCGACGCCCTCGATGCCACCAAGCTCGTGCGTGTGCGCCGGCGCCACGAGCGTGACGATCGCGATGTCGGGGGCGATCATCTCGGCGAGCGGCTGCATCTCGCCGGGTGCGCCGATGCCCGCCTCGATGACGGCGAACTCGTGCTGCAACACATCGAGCCGCGTCAGCGTGAGCGGCACGCCGAGGTGGTTGTTAAGAGTGCCCTCGGTAGCGAGCACGCCGGAAGCTGCGCCACCGAGGAGAAGTGCGAGCAAGTCCTTCGTCGAGGTCTTGCCCGCACTTCCGGAAATTCCAATCACCCGCCCGGGAAACGCCCGCCGGTGCGCCGCCGCGATCGCCTGCAACGCCCGCAACGGATCCGCCACGACGAGCTGCGGCAACGCAACCGCCGCGTCGGCCACCGCCACGATCGCCGCGTTCGCACCCGCCGCCAGAGCATCCGCGAGAAACCCATGGCCGTCGCGCTGCTCCGTCTTGATCGCGACAAACACCTCGCCCGCGCGCAGCCGCCGCGTGTCGCACGTGAACGCCGTGAGCGGAGCCGCGGGCCGCGCGGTCCAGCGACCACCGGTCCACTGGGCGAGTTTGTCTGGAGGGAAAGTCGGCACGGCGTTTCAGGCGGAGGCGCGGAGCAGCTTTTCGCCGAGGCATTCGCGCACGACCTGCCGGTCGTCGAACGGGCAGACGGTGCCGCCGATTTTTTGCCAGCACTCGTGGCCCTTGCCCGCGATCACGACGCAGTCGCCGGGCCGGGCGAGGCTCAGGGCCACTGCAATCGCATAGCGCCGATCGCCGATCCAGGTAATTTTTTCCGGCGCGGTCACACCCGGCCTCAGGTCGTCGAAGATCTGCGCGATGGGTTCGTGGCGCGGATTGTCCGCGGTGCCCACGGCAAAGTCGGCAAACTCCTGCACCGCGCGCGTCAGGGTCGGCCGCAGCGCACGTTCACCGTCCGCGCCGGAACCAAACACCACCAACAAACGGCCCGGCGTGATCGGCCGCAGCGATCGGAGCGTGTGCCGTAGCGCGCTCTCCGTGCGGGCCGAATCGACGACCACATGAAAAGGTTGCTGCTCGTCGAGGCGCTCCATCCGGCCCGTGACGCCGGGAAACGCCCTCAGCTGCGCGAGAAACACCGCCGGATCGCGGCCGAGCGCCCAGGCGGTGGCGACAGCCGCGAGGAGGTTGTTCACGTGACCGCGGCCGACAAGCGGAGACACCACGCTCATCGAGCCGCCGGGCCACACGACGCGGAGGGACGCGTGCTCAAGTTTCACCACGAGTTTCTCCGCCCGAACCATCGCACGAGGATTTTCGCCGTAAGTGATGACGCGCGTTGCGGCCCCGGCACTCAGACGCGCGGCCAGATTCTCGCCCGACGGATCGTCGAGATTGACGGCGGTGATTTTGGGCGCGGCCGAAAACTGCGTCTCGCACCCCGCGCTCGTGCAAACCGCCGCGGCAAATTTCACGCCGCGCACGCCCTCCGGATCGACGCCGCGTGCGCCCAACTCCAGCACCGCGTGGCGGCAGCCGGCGTTGCGCATCTGCCCCATCATCCCAAACACGTCGTCGGCCTGCAGCGCCGCCCCGAGCGCCGGCACCACGCGCGATCCGAGGTCGTAGTTGATGGAGCCGAGCAGGCCGACGCGCGGGCCGCCGCTGAGAAAATATTTCAACAGGTGCGCGACGCTCGTCTTGCCGTGCGCCCCCGCCACGCCCACGAGCGTCAGATCGCGATCGGGGAACTGGCCGTGGCGCTGCGCGACGCGCGCGAGCGTGGCGCGGACATCGGCGACGCGGATGAACGTCACCTTCCCCGGCGGAAACAGCGGGATTTTTTGCGTCACGACGGCGATCGCGCCCCGGCTCACCGCCTCGTCGATTGACACGGCACCACCGTCGCGCGATCCCGGCAGCGCGAAGAACAACGCCCCGGGCAGCACGCGCCGGCTGTCGATCGCGAGACTGGAGAGCGGCCGATCAAGCGGCCCCTTCACGGCGACAATCTCACCGGAGCCGAAGCAATCGGCGAGCTTCGCCGCCTGGCGAAAAATCCGCCCGGCCGCAAGCGTCTCGCCGCGGTTGCGGCGGGTGGGCGTCACCTGGAACGCATGGATGAGCGGGTAATTTTGCACGAGGTAACCGATCACCGGCGGCCTCCCGCGGGGAAGTTGGCCGCGGGGAGGGCGGGTGGCGCCGGCTGGGCGGTGGGTTTGATATAAAGCACGGAAATGAGACGCTCGCCGATCCGCTTGAACGGGGGCGCGGCGATCTTCGCGCCGTAGGCGATGCCGCCCGGCGCACGATGATCGGCATCGTCGATCACCACGGAGATCACGATCTGCGGTTTTTGCGCGGGGAAAAACCCCACGAACGACGCGATGTGATGCCGCTTGGAATATTGCCCCTCGATGAGTTTCTGGGTCGTGCCGGTCTTGCCCGCGACATCGTAACCCTCGATCGCGGCCTCGGGGGCGGTGCCGCCCTTGCGCGCCACGCCCATGAGCATGGTCGCGACGGTGCGGGCGGTCTGCGGCGAAACCGCGCGCCCGATCTCCACGCGGTCGTAGCGGAAGACGGCGTCGTTGGCCGCATCGCGAATCTCGGTGATGAGCTGCGGGCGGAGCAGCACACCATCGGCCGCGATCACGGACATCGCCTGGTGCATTTGCAGCACCGTGGCCGACACCGAGTGCCCCATCGGGATGCGCGTGATGTCGATCGGCCCCCATTTTTGATGCGGGTTGAGAAGGCCGCTGACCTCGCCGCCGCCGGGAAACCCGAGTTTCGCGCCGAAACCGAAGGCGCGGGCGTAACGATAAAGTTTTTCCTCCCCGAGCTTCAGGCCGAGCTGGGCCGCGCCCTTGTTGCTCGAGTGGCTGATAATCTCCGCCACCGTGAGATCGCCCATCGGGTGATCCTCGCCAGGGAGCGAGCGCATTTTGCCCCGGTGATCGATCTTATCGAGCGCGCAATTGAAGATCGTCTGCGGCGTCACGAGCCGTTCCTCAAGCGCGGCGGCGACGGGCACGATTTTGAAAACGGAGCCGGGCTCGTAGATGTCGGCGACGGCGGCGTTTTTCATCCGCTCCATCTCGTCCTCCGGGACCTTGTGGTATTCGTTGAGATTGAACGTGGGATAATTCGCCATCCCGAGGATGAACCCGGTGCGCGGATCGCTGACAATGATGCTGGCCTTGAGCGGCTCATAACGCTCCGCGATCAGCGCGAGTTCCTGCTCCACGATGTCCTGCACGATCAAATCGATCGAGAGCGTGATGCTGTAGCCGTGGGCCGCGGGCACCTGGCGGGTGAGAAACTGCGGGAGTTCGCCGCCGCGGCCGTCGCGCTCGCCCACGCGCCAGCCGTTTTGACCGCGCAGAAAAAAGTCGAGATTGGCCTCGACCCCCGAGGCCGCCTCCTGCTGGCGATTCACAAAACCGATGAGATGAGCGCCGAGCTGGTTGTTGGGATAGGAGCGGTGATAATAACGCTCACCATAGACGCCCTTGACGCCGAGTTTGACGATGTCGGCGTGGGTTTTTTCGGAGACATCGCTGCGCAGCTTGGCCCAGCGGATTTTCTTCGGTGCCTGCTCGTCAGCCCCAGACTCAACGATCGCGCCGTCGTCATCCTCCGCAGGCGCGCCCGAAGCGGAGGTGACGGACGTGAGATTCGGAAGGTTAAGACTGAGAGAGAAACCCGTCGCGCCCGGTGCACCCGCGGGGGCGTTGGTCGCGGTTGCGCCCGGCGGTTTGGCCGGCGCGCGAAAACGCGTGAGAAAAATCCGGCGCAGCTCGCTCTCGGGCAGGCCCAACAGCACCGCGAGTTCCGGCCATTTTTTTTCATCCTGCGGACGCAGGGCAAAGGGATCGACGCCGACTTTGAGCCGTGAACTGCTGGTGGCGAGGATGCCCCCGCGCGCCTCGCGGATGTCGCCCCGGCGCGCCGTCTCGGAAATCAGGTTTTCCCGCGCCTTGGCAATCGTCTTGATCAACGCCTCGCGATCCACGACGTGGAGCAAAAACAACCGCACGCCGAGCGCGCCGAAGCAGCCGAACAGGACGGACGCCAGCAGGACGATGCGGTAGTTTGAGGCGTAACCCTTGGACATCGGATTAGTGCTGCGCGAGTTTGACCCTCACCACGGGAACGACGGGCACATCGGTGAAGAGCCCGCGGTTGGCGCGCTCGACCATCCGATCGGTGATGTTTTCCGTCACCTGCACGATGGGCAGCTCGTTCATCGGCACGAGGCCGAGGCCCATCTCGACATTGCGCCGGCGGAGCAACTCGGGGCGCATCTCGCCCTGGATGAGGGTCTTCATCTCGTCGCTGCGCCGCTCGACCGCGGCGATGCGCGCGACGAGCGCGGTGTTGGCCTTGGCCGTAAGTGAATTCTGGTGACGCAGCCAGACGGTCCCGAGCCCGATGGACCCGCCCAGGGTCATGCTCACGAGCACGCAGATCACGAGTTGGTTAACAAAGGCCCTGGAATCTTTTTTCATCGGCGGCGGAGGGAGGAGGTGAAGGGACGGCGGCGCGTGCGGCGGTCAGAGTTTGCGCAGCGCGCGGAGTTTCGCGGAGCGACTCCGCGGATTGGCCGCGATCTCGGCCTCGCCGGGGACGACGGGGCGACGCGTGAGGGGTTCGGCAAATTTTTCGCGCAGGTCCTGCGGCGTGCCGTCCTCGGCGCTCTCGGGCTGGCCGCACATGCGGCGGAAAAATTGCTTCACCGGCCGATCCTCCAGCGAGTGAAAACCGATCACGCAGAGCACGCCGCCAGCGGTGAGCCGGGCAAACGCCACGGGCAGCGCGCGCTCGATTGCGCCGAGTTCGTCGTTCACCGCGATGCGGATTCCCTGGAACGCCCGCGTGGCCGGATGAGTTTTCGACCCGTGCCGGTCGCGCGCGGGAATCGCCTCCGCGATCGCCGCGGCCAATGAGGTGGTGCGCGCCAGCGTGCCGCTGCCGCGTGCGGCAACGATGGCGCGCACCACGCGGCGCCAGTGTGGTTCTTCGCCGAAATCCCGAATTGCGCGGACGAGCATCTCCTCCGTCGCCGTCTCCAGCCAGCGCGCCGCCGGCACCCCGACCCGCGGATCCATCCGCATGTCGGCCGGCGCATCGTGCCGAAACGAAAAACCGCGCGCCGTGTCGTCGAGTTGAAACGACGACACCCCGAGATCGAAGAGGATGCCATCGAACATTTCCGCCGGCATATCGGCCAAGCGCCCGAAATCCCGATCAAGCAGGGTGAACCGGTCGGGAAACTCCGCGCGCAATTCGGTCGCTCGCTCCATCGCCGCAGGATCTCGGTCCAGCGCGACGACACTCACGCCCGTCGCCGCTTCCAGCAGGGCGCGAGTGTGTCCGCCGCCACCGAACGTGCAGTCCAGAAACCGTCCACCCGGAGTGGGCGCGAGAAACTCCAGCACCTCGCGCCGCAAAACGGGTTGGTGGCCGGGAGTCATGGCACGGCGGCAAATTTCATTGAACGCCGCGGGCATTGGGGAGGTGCTTGGCACCGGCATTTTTTTTCTTGGCGACGACGCGCAGGACGAGGCCCTGGCGCAGACGCGGCGTGACCGTGCGCGCAGAAAACGCGACACCGGCATCGTCCACGATCCAAGCGGGAAAGGGCCGGCGCGATGCGGCCGAGGCGGTCATCGCAGCTTTGCGCAGAGGGACGCGGGTGGAGAGGGCTTTGACTTTGACAGTGCGGCGCATGGTTGGAGGCGGAGAACAGTGAGCGCGAAAAAGGCGGGTCGATTTGCGGGGAAGGTGGCGGGACGTTCAGATGTCGAGCTTGCGCATGAGGTCACCAGAGCTCTCGCCGGTAGCGGGGGTTTCTTCCTGCTGCCAGCGCGCCGGGCTGTAGATGTTGAACTTGGTCAGCGAGCCGACGAGGACCGCGTCCTTCTCGATGCCCGCATGCTTGAGCAGCTCGGCGGTGAAACCCGCGCGGCCCGTCTTGTCGTAGGAAAAACTCTGCGTCTTGGAAAAAAACTGGGCCGCGAATTTCTGCGCCGCCGAGTCGCTCAGTTTTTGCGCCGCGATCTTGGCGCGCAGCGTGTCGACCTCCTCGGGCGGCAGCACCGCGATGTAACCGTCCGGATGCGGCGTCGCGAGAAACGTGGCTTCGGCAATATGCGCAGCCCTCCACTCCGACGGGATCGTGAGCCGACCCTTGTCGTCGAGCGTGTGCCTGAAAAGGCCCGTATAGGCCGTCTTGCCTGCCTGAACCATGTGGGGAGGAAGCGGAGCGGAGTGCCCCAAAACGCTGCATTTCAACCCACTTTGCCCCCTACCAGTCAAGCCCAGACCCAAGAAAAATGACAAAACTTACTCACATATTCACAGCCGAGGGTCGCGGTGTGGTCATGGCCCGAAAATTTGCGAACCGGCTACGCCGACCCCGCCGACTTTTCCCCCGACACGCCCGTGATGATCCGCGCGCCGCGTTTGTAGGTGAAATACGAGTAGGCCCACTGCATGAGCACGGAGAACTTGCTGCGAAAGCCGACGAGAAAGAGCAGGTGCACCACGAGCCAGGCGAGCCAGGCGGGATAGCCGCTGAGTTTTCGGCCACCGATAAAAGCCACCGCCGCCGAGCGCCCAATCGTCGCCATCGATCCCTTGTCACGGTAGGTAAACGCCGCGCGGGCCGTCGGCGCACGCGGGCCGCTCCTCAGTTCGCGCTCGATTTCCGCAGCGGCGTGCCGCCCCATCTGCATCGCCCCCTGTGCCACGCCGGGCACCACCACACCGTTCGCATCCATGAGCGTCACGAGATCGCCCAGCGCAAAAATCTCCGGATGCCCCGGCACGCTCAAGTCGGGCAGCACCTTGATCCGCCCGCCGCGATCGGTCTCCACGCCGAGTTGCTTCGTGATCGGGGCGGCGCCGACGCCCGCGGCCCAGATGATATTGTCCGCGCGAATCGTCTCACCCTCGACGACGAGTTCGCCCGCGCGGATTGCCTCGACACGCACGCCCGTGCGCACCTCGACCCCGAGTTGCTCGAGCTGCCGCCGCGCACTTTCCGAGAGCTCGGGCGGAAACGCCGCGAGCACCCGCGGGCTCCCCTCGATCAGGCGCACGCGCACCTTTGTCGGATCGATGTGATCGAAATCCTTGTTGAGCACCGTGCGCGTCAGCTCGGCAAACGCCCCCGCCAGTTCCACGCCCGTCGGGCCACCGCCGATTACGACGATGTTCATGGCCGCGTCGCGCTTCACCGGATCGGTTTCGGTCTCGGCCCGCTCGAGGGAGCACAACACCAGCCGGCGGATGCGCAGCGCGTCGTCGAGCGACTTCAGACCGGGGGCAAACTGCTCCCACTCGGGATGGCCAAAGTAATTCGTCGCCCCACCCGCCGCGACCACCAAGTAGTCGAAGTTCAACTCGCCCCGCGAATGCACGAGCCGTTTCGCGCCCGGATCGATCGCAGTCACCTCGCTCATGATCACCTCAAGGTTGGGCCGCCCGCTGAACACCGCGCGGATCGGCTGCGCAATATCGATCGCGGAGAGCGCGGCGGTCGCGACCTGATACAGCAGCGGCTGAAACAAATGGTGGTTCTGCCGATCGATGATCGTGATGCGCGCGAGTTCCGGCGGAAAATTCCGCACGAACGCCAGGCCGGCGAAACCGGCGCCCACGACGACAATGTGCGGAAGTGACGGCGGCGGAGAATTCATTCCCCTCCACCCTGCCGCACCGCCGCCGCTAGGCAACGCCGCTCAGCGGGAAATTTGCTGTCCATCCGCTCCGGATGAACTCTATCTCGCTTCACTCGCGATGCACGCCCCGCTCAACATCCAGCTCATCGGCCACGAAGTCGCCATCGCGTGGGACGACGGCTTGGAAACATATTTCGCTTTCGAGCAACTGCGGGCCGCCTCGCCCAGCGCCTCGAACATTGGCGAGCGCGACGTCCTCGGAAATCAATATGGCGGCGGTGGGCCGAAGAAATTTCCCGGCGTCCAAGTGCTGAGCTGGGAGCGTGTCGGCAACTATGCGATCCGTTTCGATTTCAGCGACGGCCACCGCACCGGCCTCTACAGTTTCGACTATTTGCGCACGCTCCCCGAGCAGCCCTAATCCCCTTACACCTCTTGCTCAACCTACACTTCCTATGTCTATCTTCCCCGCCCGCACCACGACCGCCGAGATCGAACTCGGCGCGACGCTGCAGCCGAAGTTCGGCCCCGACGGCCTCATCCCCTGCATCACGCAGGACGCCCACTCGGGCGAGGTGCTGATGTTCGCGTTCATGAACGCGGAGTCGCTCGCGCACACGCTGCGAACGAAAAAGGCCACGTATTGGAGCCGCTCCCGCAACAAGCTGTGGGTAAAAGGCGAGGAGTCGGGCTACGTGCAGCACGTGCGC
>JANXSC010000258.1 GCA_025352845.1 Opitutaceae bacterium | reverse complement strand
GATGGCGCGGCAAATCGCCAAACCCAGGCCGACGCCCGGTTTTTCACCGGATTCAACTACCGTGTGCAACTGCACGAACGGTTCGAACACGCGCTGCAATTGCTCAGCCGGGATGCCGCACCCGGTATCGCTCACATCGATCACGAATGCATCGCCGTCTCGCCGATCGCCCAAGGAGATCGTGCCACCGCGAGGGGTGAATTTGAGCGCGTTGTTCAGTAGATTAAGGACGATTTGCTGCAGGCGGTTCGCATCGTAACGGCCGAGTAGGGGCGGGTCGGCGGAGCATTCGACGAACGTCAATCCCGCCTGCTGGAAACGATGGCGCAGGCTGACGGCAGCTCGCTCAACCGCACTCCGCACCGGCAAATCGACCAGCGCGACCGAGACAGTTCCACCGCGCATCTGGGCAAACGCCAGGATGTCGTCTATCAGGCTCGCGACCGCGCCCACCTCACGTTCACTCGCCGTGATGACTTCGTGCTGCTCAAAGGTCAGCTTGCCGCACATCCCATCAAGCAACATCTGGAGGTTAAGGCTGATCGCGCCCAACGGCGTGCGGAGTTCGTGCGACATCATCCCAAGGAATTTCGTCTTCGCGTCGCTCGCCTGCTCGGACAATTTCCGAGCTTGGAGGAGTTCGTCCTCCAATCGACCGCGTTGCGGAATTCGCAGAAACGAAAGTGCTATACTTGCGGGATTGGCCGCGGAGAAATAGGCAAAATTGGCAAGCACCGTGACAGTGCCCCCCGCCTTTAGCGTCATCCGCAGATAGATTTCCTCCAAGCTCCCCTTGAGGGTGAGCATTGGCAGAATTTGCGACTGAAGAAAGAACTGCCCGCCACTGCCGAGAAAAGTGTGGACGGGACGACCGACCATTTCTTCCGGCGCATAGCCGAGCCAGCGCCGAACGGTAGCGTTTGCGGAAAGTATCCAGCCTTCTTTGGTCAAGGTGAAGCAACCGACGAGGCTCTCCGCCCATTCGGAAGATGGATTCATTTGAAAATCACCCCAACTCAGGGCAGATGCGAGGCGGCGAGATAATCATCGATCACCGCAATGGTCTCCTTCGGGTGCGTCATATGTGGGCAATGGCCATTCACGGCAAGCGTGCGGAGGGTGCTCCCAAGGAGTTGCTGATGGACGAACTCGATCGCACTCGCCGGAGCGATCGCATCGTCGCTGCACTGGACAATAAGCGACGGCTGGTGGATGCCTTTCAAGTCGGCCCGATTGTCAGAAAGAAATGTCACGGCCGCGAAGCGGCGCGCAATGGCGGGATCGGCGGCACAGAAACTCGTCGCCAGCTCTTTCTGCAAGGCGGGCTGGTCGTCATTTTTCATCACTATGGGAGCCAGAAAACTCGCCCAGCCAACATAGTTTTTCTCCATCAGTTCAAGGAGGCCTTCGAGATCAGCGCGCGAGAAGCCACCGCGATAGTTGGGCGGTGCGTCGATATAGCAGGCCGATGGCCCCAACAGGATTAGCTGTGCGAACCGTTCGGGTGCCATTTTCGCCGCTAGCACCCCGATCATACTGCTGACCGAGTGACCGACGAAAATAATGTTTCGCATGTCGTGGGCTTCCGCGATTTCGACCACGTCCCGCGCGTAACCCTCCAAACTGCTATAGCGATCCACCCGGTATGCGGTGATGTCGGATTTGCCGCAACCCACGTAGTCGAAGAGCACGACCTTGAAACGATCCTCGAACGCGGGCGCCACAAAGCGCCACATGTTTTGATCACAGCCGAAGCCATGGGCGAAGATCATCGGAATCTGCCCGTGACCGCTCAGCTTCACATTGTTTCGGACATCGACGTCTACTTTCATACCGGTTCGTGAAGTTTGGGTTTGTCGCCTTTAGGAAGCAGTGTTCATGGTGGCCAGCCTCGAAGTTGCTACCGGGGGGGGTGAACGAATGCGAGACGCTATCCACACCAGTCTGACCCAGCCCAACACCGGTGGCAACGGATGCAAAGCTGGAGCATCCCCGGATGGGCACATGCTGTATGCCCGCAAAATCAGGGCAACCGCACGCATCGGAGGCAAGCGAGGGATAACTTCGGGTTTACGCTGACTCGCGCCGCAATGGATGCAAAAAACACTGTCGCCACGGCGCGCCCGCGGCGTTTCGCTGCCGGCACCCGCCCATGCGCCACTGCATTTATCCCGGCACCTTCGACCCGATCACCTACGGCCACCTCGACGTGCTCGCGCGCGCGGCGAAACTTTTCGACCGCGTCACCGTCGCCGTCGCCGAAAACGCCGGCAAGGCGCCGCTCTTCACCGCCGCGCAACGCCTCGAGATGATCGCGCCGAATGTCGCGAAGTGGCCGCACGTCACGGTGACAACCTTCAGCGGACTGCTGGTGGAATTTTGCCTCCAACAAAAAGCCGACGCGATCATCCGCGGGCTGCGCGCGCTGTCCGACTTCGAGTTCGAATTCAACATGGCGCTGATGAACCGGCACCTTGAGCCCAAGGTGGAAACGCTCTTCGTCATGCCGAACGAGCAGTTCAGCTACACGAGTTCCTCGCTGGTGAAGCAGGTGGCGACGTTCGGCGGCGACGTGCGGCACTTTGTGCCGCCGAACGTCGCCGTGGCGCTCAAGGGCGCGTTTGCGCCGGGGCGGGGTTAGATCCTATCCGAATAACCCGTAACCGAAGTCGTGAGACTTTGGCCGCAATGGTCGCACGGGCCAAAGTCTCACGACTTCGGCTACCCGGCGGCCAGCGTGCAGGGTTTTTCGGATAGGTTCTTACCGCCCCGCCGCTTTCAGAGCCTCGGCGTAGAACTTCGCCGCGTCGGTCTTCATCTTCGCGAGTTCGGCTGGCACCATATACATCATGTGCCCGCCGGCGTAGAACGTCTGCGAGATATTGCCACGCACCGCGGCGTCGAGGCCCATCTGGCGCACGGTGTAGTCGGTCGCGAAATAGGGCGTCGCGAGATCATAGTAGCCGTTGGCGATCCAAACTTTCAGGTGCAGGTTGCGGCTCATCGCGCGGTGCAGGAGTTCGGCGGTGTTGAGGTATTCGTTCTGCACGTTGCTGTAGTTCCACGGGCGCACGTCGGAGGTGAGCGCGTTGTAAGGGAGATCGCTTTCGAATTTCAGCTCGCGGCGCACGTAGTCATTGAAGCACGCGGTGTAGCTGCCGAAGACCGCCTCGTAGCTCGGATCGAAATCGGTCTGCGCGGTGCCGGGCTGGTAGCGGATGCCGGTGAGCCGGCTGTCGTAGCGGCCGACGGAGCGATTCTGATCCTCGAGGAGTTTTTGCGTGAAGGTCTGGATATCCACGCGGAGGTTGCGCTGCACGATGAAGGCCTCGGGCAACCCGATCAGCGCGGACATTTCCTTCGCCAACGCGGCGCGCTCGGCGTCGGGCAGCGCATCACCGCGCATGAGCGCGGGCGTGTATTTCTCGAGGACGAATTTCTCCGCCGCGTTGAGCGCCGAACGGAGATCGCCGGCAGCGAGGGCGCCGCCGAGCTTCTTGTGATACCACGCGCCCGCGGTGTAGGTCGGGAAAAACAGGGTGAACGGCAGATCGTTGCCCGGCGCGAAGCGCGCGGTCTGGAAATTCATGATCGAGGAGACGAGCGAGATGCCGTTTAGGTAGAGGCCGTAGCGCTGTTGCAGGTAGTCGCTCAGGCCGGAAGCGCGCGTCGTGCCGTAGCTTTCACCGACGAGAAATTTCGGCGACGACCAGCGCTGATAGCGCGTCGTGTAGAGCCGGATGAAATCGCCGACGGACGCGATGTCCTCCTCGTAGCCGTGAAACTGCTTCGCATCCTCGCCGGTGGCGGCGCGGCTATAGCCGGTGGAAACGGGGTCGATGAAGACGAGGTCGGTGGTATCGAGCCACGAGTGGTCGTTGTCCGCCATCTGGTAGGGCGGCGGCAGCGACTCGCCCTTTTCGGTCATCAGCACGCGCTTCGGCCCGAGCGCGCCCATGTGCAACCAGATCGAGGCGGAGCCGGGGCCGCCGTTGAAGGAAAACGTCACGGGCCGCTGCGCCGCGTCCAACGTCTCGCCCTCGCCGGCGATCTTCGTGTAGGCGACGAAGAAAATATTCGCCTTCGTCTTCTCGTTCTTCGCGTCCTTCATCGCCATGTAGCCGGCGGTGGCCTTGTAGCTGATCGTTTTTCCGCCGAGCGTGAGATTGTGCTCGGTCACGGAGAGCACGGGCTCCTTCTCTTCCTTTTTGTCCGGCTTGGCCTCGGCGTCGGCCGCCTTGGGTGCGGTGACGGCCGCTTCGGCGCGGGCCGCCGGACCGCGTTTGGGCTGCTGGGCGATTGAGGAAAACGTGAGCGCCAGCGCGGCGGCGGAGAGAAACAGGCGTCGGATCAGGGCGGGGATGGATCGGGGCATGGCACGGAGGCGAAGACGACTTTCGTGTCGTGGCAAGCGGTTCCCGCGCACGGCTCAAGGGTTAATTTTTGCATCGCAAATCGCAGTTCGCCCGGGGAAATAATCCCGTCACCTTTCCCCCCTGCCTGCGTCTTTGCCGACCTTGCCGGAACGACAGCAGGACGGTTTTCAGAACCGCTGCGCCCGCTTCGCCTCCCTTTTCTATCCCTCCTCCTCTTCACGTCATGGCCAAATCCAAAAGCTACGGTGGTCTCATCTTTCTCCTGCTGGTCCTCGGCGCGGCCGGTGCCGGCGGCTGGTATTATTTTCGCGCCAAGGGCGACGTGAAGCCCGAGTTCCAGACGGCCAAGGTCTCGCGCGGCGACATCACGCAGTCGGTCACTGCCACCGGAGATTTGCAGCCGGTCGTCACAGTGGACATCGGGGCCCAGGTCTCGGGCCAGATCAAGGAAGTGCGGGTCGACTACAATTCGGTGGTAAAAAAGGGGGACATCCTTGCCCTGATCGACGAGGCCACACCCACCCAGCGCCTGAAACAGGCCGAAGCCGATCTGGAATCGACGCGGGCCAACAACCGCCTCCTCCAAATCAATGCCGACCGCACGCGCGATCTTTTCACCAAGAAACTCGTGTCGCAGCAGGAACTCGACAACATCGAGGCTCAGCTCGCGCAGTCGGCCGCGACCATGCTTACGCGCAACGCCGCCCTTGAAAACGCCCGCCTCGATCTCTCGCGCTGCACCATCACCGCGCCGATCGACGGCATGGTGCTCGACCGCAAGACCGACACCGGCCGCACCGTCAACGCCAGCATGAACGCGCCCACCCTCTTCACGCTCGTGAACGACCTCACGAAGATGCAGATCAACGCCGCGGTCGCCGAGGCCGACATCGGCACCATCTCAGAGGGCCAGGAAGTCAAATTCACGGTGGATGCCTTCCCCAGCCGCACCTTCGCCGGCAAAGTCCGCATGGTGCGCAATGCCGCCAGCACCAGCCAGAGCGTCGTCTCCTACGCCACGATCATCGACGTGAGCAACGAGGACATGAAGCTCAAGCCCGGCATGACCGCCAACGTCTCGATCATCGTCACCCAGCGGCCCGGTGTCGTCCGCGTCGCCAACGGTTCGCTGCGCGTCCGCATTCCGCAGGAGCTGCTGCCGAAGGCCGCCAGCGCACCCGCCGCGGGCAAAGCTGGCGAGGCCAAGGGCGCCGCCGCCACCATGACAGATGACGAACGGATGCGCGCGACGATGGAAATCATGCGCGCCGTGGGCTTCGAGCGCGGCACACCGGCCAGCCCCGAGCAAATCGAGAAGGCCAAGGTTCTCGCCAAGGAAAAAGGCCTCGACCCCGATCTCGTGGCCGCACGCTTCGCGATGCCCGGCGGTCGCGGCAAGGGTGGCGGCGGTAAGGCCGGAGACCGCGGCGGTGGCGGCGGCCCCTCGGATCGGGGCTTCAACAACACGATCGTCACCCGCACGCTCTACAAACTCACCGACCCGTCTGCGGCGGAAAAAAAGATCGAACCGCTTTCGGTCAAGCTCGGGATCTCGGATGGTTTCTACACGGAGGTCCTCGATGGCCTGAGTGAAGGCGATACCGTCATCACCGGAGTCACCATTCCCGGCGGCGCCGCCGCTGCGGCTCAAGCCAACAGCATGAACAATCCCTTCGGTGGCGGCAGCCGCGGCCCCAGCAGTATGGGCGGTAGTTCGCGCGGCGGTCGCTGAACAATCCCAGCTCCCCTCAACTCCCCCTCTTCCATCTCCGCTTTCCTCCCTCCGAAAATGGCCCCCGTCGTTCAGATTGAGGAAATCCATAAGATCTACGAGTCGGGCGAAGTGCCCGTGCACGCCGTCCGCGGCGTCTCGCTCGACATCCACAAGGGCGAGTTCGTCGCCCTCATGGGTGCCAGCGGCTCGGGCAAATCGACACTGATGAATTTGCTCGGCTGCCTCGACCGGCCGACCAAGGGCACCTACAAACTCGATGGCATTGATGTCTCCGGCCTCGACAAGAACGAACTCGCCGATCTCAGGAATCGGAAACTCGGTTTCGTCTTCCAGGGTTTCAATCTGCTCGCGCGCACCTCCGCGCTCGAAAATGTCGAGCTGCCCATGCTCTACGGGCGCCACCGCCGCATGAGCACGGCGCAGATTCGTGACCGCGCGATGGAGTGCCTCGAGTCGGTCGGTCTCACCAACCGCGCCGACCATATGCCCAACCAGCTCTCCGGCGGCCAGCAGCAGCGCGTCGCGATCGCGCGCGGCCTCGTGAACCAGCCGCAGGTGCTCCTCGCCGACGAGCCCACCGGCAACCTCGACTCCCGGACCTCGGTCGAGGTCATGGGCGTTTTCCAAAAGCTCAACGAGGCGGGCATCACCATCGTGATGGTCACACACGAACTCGACATCGCGCGCTACTGCAAGCGCAACCTCATCCTCCGCGACGGCGTGGTCGTCCGCGACGAAGCCGTGAAGGATCGCAGCATCGCCGCCGAGGAACTCGCCAAGCTCAAGACCGCCGAGACCGCCGCCAAGCTCCTCGCCAGTCCCGCCGCCTGACGGATTTACCATTTGGAATTTTCGATTCTCGATTTTTCCCAGCCCGCCACCCATCCCGCCCTCGCTCTGCCCATCGAAATTCGAGCATCCCAAATCGAAAATCCCCCATGCGTTTCTCCAGCACCATCCGGGTCGCACTCCGCGCCCTGCGCCGAAACAAGATGCGCTCGATCCTCACGGCGCTCGGCATCATCATCGGCATCGGTGCCGTCATCACCGTTGTCAGCATGGGCAACGGCACCAAGGCGCGCATCGAGGCCCAGGTCGCCGCGCTGGGCCGCAACATCATCACGGTCTATCCCGGCAGTTCCAGTTCCGGCGGTATGCGCGGCGGTTTCGGCAGCTCCGTGACGCTCACCGTCGAGGACGCCGAGGCCATCGCCGCCGAGGTGGCTGACATCGACGGCGTCAGCCCCGAGGTCCGCGACCGCAATCAGGTGCTCGCCAACGGCCTCAACTGGAGCACCAACATCAACGGCGAATCGCCCGACTATCCCTACATCAAGAATTGGAATATCGTCGCGGGCTCCATGTTCAGCGATCAGGACGTGAAGTCCCTCGCCAAGGTCGCCGTCATCGGCAAGACCGTCGTCGACCAACTTTTCCCCAACGAGGATCCCATCGGCCAGACGCTGCGCATCCGCAACCTGCCGTTTCGCGTCGTCGGCGTGCTCGACGTGAAGGGCTTCAGCCTTTTCGGCTCCGATCAGGATGATGTCGTCATCATCCCCTACACCTCGCATATGAAGCGCGTCTCCCGCCGCGCCAACATCTCGACGATTCTGGTGCAGGGTGCCTCCCCCGAAAAACTCGATGTCGTGAAACAGCACATCGAGGATCTCCTCACCCAACGCCGCAAGGGCCGCGAGCCGGACTTCACCGTGCGCACGCAGGAAGAACTCGCCGCCACCGCCACCGCGAATTCGGAGGCGATGACCTTTCTGCTCATGGGCGTCGCCCTCGTTTCGCTCGTCGTCGGCGGCATCGGCGTGATGAACATCATGCTCGTCTCCGTCACCGAGCGCACCCGCGAGATCGGCATCCGCCTCGCCATCGGCGCGCATGGGCGCGATGTGCTCACGCAATTCCTCATCGAGGCGATCCTGTTGAGTCTCCTCGGCGGCGTGCTCGGCATCCTCTCCGGCATCGGCGCTTCCAACCTTGCCTCGATCTACATGGGCATTCCCACGCTCATCGCCCCGTGGTCGATCGGCGTGGCGGTCGGCGTCAGCAGCGTGATTGGCCTCTGCTTCGGGTTCTTCCCCGCGCTCAAGGCCGCCCGGCTCGATCCGATCGAGGCGCTGCGCTACGAATAACGCTGCGGCGCGCGAGGGCGCACCCTATCCGTCCTCGTCATGCGGTTCGCGGCTGGCACTTCCCTCGTCTTCGCGCTGCTTATGCCGCTCGCGGCGGCGGAAAAATCCCACGCGGATCTCCGCGCCGAGGCGCAGGCCGCCGCCGGCCGCAAGGACTACGCGGCCGCCCGCGCCGCCATCAGCGCCGCGCTGGCGCTCCGCCCCGACTCCCCGCGCTACTTGCGCGATCTCGCGGCGTTCTCCGCCCGCGCGG
>JANXSC010000208.1 GCA_025352845.1 Opitutaceae bacterium | reverse complement strand
CCACACTGGCGTCGTAGTTGGTGACGTTGAAGGCTTGCAGGTTCGGGTTGAACACCGCCACGCGCCCGCGTGCGGTCGAGGTGGGATCGGTGATCGTGGGCAGGCCGGGCGTGAGGTCGCCGTAATCGGGGAGACCGATGGATTTCGCGGCGCCGAAGCGGAGCTGGAGGTTGCGCGTGAGGTTGTATTTCAGGTTGAGCGAGGGGAACCAGCTCTTGTCCTCGAACTTGCCGGTGAGGATGCGCGGGAGCGTCGCGAGACGGTTCTCGATATCCACGGCGCGATCCTCGTAGCGCGCGCCGGCGACGATGAGGAAATTCGCCGTGGGCTTCACGTCGAAGCGCACGTAAGTGGACTTCGTCTCCTCGTCGAAGCGGGAAATCAAATCGCTGGCGGGCGTGTAGGGCAGGTAGTTGTTGCCGCCGAGCTGGGTGAACGCGGAGTAAACGCTGAGGAAATTATACGCGGGGAGGCCGTAGCCGATGCCGTGGTTGGAGAAGCCCTGATCGACGAGGCCGGCGAGCTGCGCGCCGGTGATGGCGGAGGTGCCGCCGAAGCCGGTGGCGACGGAGGTGCCGGTGCGGTTGTAAACGCGGTTGTCAATGTTGCGGCCGGTCTCGTCGACGCGGGCACCGACCTTCACGGTGGCGGGCAGCGAACCGAGCGGGGTTTTGAAATCGAGCGAGGCACCGTCCTTGGTGTCCACGCCGGTCTGCGGGCGGCTGCGGATTTGCGTCATGCTGAATTTGGAAACATCGCGGAGATCGGCGACGGTGCCGGTGCTGTCGGTGAGGACGTAGGTGGGAACGGTCTCGCCGAGGTCGGTAAACTTCACGGTGAGGCCGGTGCGCGTCATCGTGGCGTCGGAAAACCACGAGCGGGAGATGTCGCGGTATTTGCTGTAGGCCTGGCTCCAGTAGGTGCTGCCCTCGAGTTTCGAGCCGCCGACGAATTCGTGGCTGAGATTGGCGCCGCTGCTCCAAGTGACGCCGGACTTGGAGCGGTTGATGGTTTGGATCGCCGCGCTGCCGCCGCCCGTCGGGCCGGTGAAGGTATTGCCGGAATATCCGAGAGTGGAGGTCGTGCTCTGGGCGGGCAGCGCGCCGGGCGTGATCGTGAGCACGCGGTCGGTGAAGAGGAGATCGTAGTAGTTCCACTGGCCGTTCACGGAGAGCTTGGTGCGCTCGGCGATCTTGTAGTCGATCTGGCCCGACATGGACTGGCGGCGCGTGTTCTTCTGCTCGTTCTGGAGATTCCAGTTGTTGATGCCGGGCTTGTCCGGATTGCCGCCATTCGCGGGATTGTATTGGTAGGAATACGAGGAGCGCGGGTAATTGTTGAAGAGCTGGGAATTCTTGTAGGCGACGTTGTAGCCGAGATTTTCCGTGAGCCGGGAGGCGTAGTTGAGGTCCAGGCCGGGGAGAATTTTGCGCGTCTGCTCCTGGCCCCAGCCCTCGGTCTTCTTCAGGTAGAGATCGCTGTCGGTCGCCTGGAAGTAGGTGCGGTAGGTGAAGAGGCTGCCCTGACGGTCGAAGGCGCTCTTCGTGACGAGATTGATCGAGCCGCCGGTGCTGGTGGCCTGCATCTCGGGCGTGAGGGTCTTGAAGACCTCGACGCTCTCGACGTTGTTGATCGCGACCTGCTCGAATTCGAAGCGGCGGTTGGCGTTGCCCGAGGTCGCGCTGGCGATCGGGTTGCCGTTCATCGTGACGTTGGTGAACGCGGTGTTCATGCCGCGGAGGGTGGCGGCGCGGGCGTCGTTGGCGTTGTAGTCGATGCCGACGCCGGGGAGGAACTTGAGGTATTCGGCGGCGTTGCCCTCGGCGATGTCGCCGTATTGGTCGCCGGCGGCGACGACCTTGATGTTGTCGGAGGATTTCTGGAGCGCGATGGCCTGCGCCATGCCTTCCTTGGTGCCCGCGACTTTGAATTCGGCGAGCGTGATGACTTCGCTGGAGCCGAGCCGCACATTGGCGGCCGTGCTCTGGCCGGCGGCGACGGCAACGGGCGCGGTCTTCGTTTCGAGGCCGGGATAGGTGACGACGAGATTCCGCGGGCCGGCCGGGACATCGCGCAAGAGGAAACGCCCCTCGCGCTCGGTCGCGACGCGGAGAGCCGTGCCCTCGATGCTCACATCTGCACCCTCGAGGAATTTTCCCGTGGTGGCATCGATGACAGTGCCGGTGACAGTGCCGGCGGTGGATTGCGCCCGTGCCGGCTGCGCGGCCAAGACGAGAGCGAAGGCGGCGAGAACGAACGCAGCCAGCGGCCGGAAGCGGGCGTGTGGAGCGGAGGTGGTCTGGGTGGTGGCGGGTGTGGTCATGGCGGTTTGGGTCAAATTGGGTCGGGCGCGCTATCGGCGATACGCAAGGCTCACGCTTGGGGGCGCGGAGTAGATATGATCGCCGGTGGCATCGACACCATAGAATGCCGAGTGCGGCGTGCGTGAACGCACAATATGGGCCTGACAGTCCAGCCGCGCGATCGCATTTGAACTGTTTGGTGCCGTGGCGTCAGCGCTGACGTGGCAGCCGCGGTCGCCGCTACTGTTTTTTCTTCGCGTTCTGTTTCCCCGGCGGCTGATCCCAGCCCTGCGCCTTCGCGATCTGTTCGAGAGTGGCGGTGGCGGCGAAATCCTTCGGCACGAGGCTGAACTTCGCGAGATATTGGAACGCCTTCGTGACGTTGGTGATTTCACCCTTCTTATTTTCGAGGTCGGCGCCCGCGAGTGCCTTCACGCTGGCGACGTAGCTCGCGGCCATCTTTGCCACCTGCGCGGCCGTGGCGGCGTCCAGCTCGTAGCAGAGCGATTCGGCGAAGCGCAGCATCGCGGCGGTCGAGCCGGCGGCGAGCGTGGCGGCGTCGGCGCGGAGGGTCGCGGCGATTTCCTTGCGCTTGGCGGCGGTGGCTTCGGGCGAGAGCGCGCCCTCCATCTGCCGCGGCGGCAGCGGGCGATACCAAATATTCCGGAAGCGAACGGGATTGCCGTGATCCTGCAGCTTGAGTGGCCCTTGCTCGGGAAACGGAGTCGAGACGGAGCGCTTCATGTGGCCACCCGGTCCCTCGATCGGCGTGTGATCCTGCAGCAGCACGCCGTTGCAGAACACCGTCACGTAACCCGGATCGATCACTTTCCCGTCGCGGTGCACGGGGCGGCGGAAAATGATGTCGTAGGCCTGAAACTCGCCGGGTGCGCGCAGGGCGTTGGCGAGCGGCGGCGCGATGCCGTAGAGCGAGCCGGCGAAGCCGTCCGCGTAGGTCGGGTTGTTGTAATTATCGAGCACCTGCACCTCGATCATGCCCATGAGGAACACCCCGCTGTTGCCGCGACCCTGGCTGTCGCCCTGCACGTTGGTTGGAGCGGCCCACTCGACGTGCAGCTGGCAGTCCGCGAACAGTTCCTTGCTGCGGATCTGGCCGGACTTCGGCACGCACTCGAGCGCGCCGTCCTTCACGATCCATTTCGTGGGTGCGGTGGGATCGCCGGCCTTCGTATCGGCTTCCCATTTTCCGAGTGTGGCCGAAGTGCCGTCGAAGAGCACGATCGCGTCGGACGGCGGCCGGCCCGGTTGCGTGGCGGTGCTGGCCGTGCCGGGCTCGACGCGCTGCGGCTGCGGCCGGTTGCGATCGTGGATCGCCCACGGGTGGGTGGCGTCGGGCGCGTCGCCGTAAAACGCGTTGCCGGTCGAGACGGCGGCGTGACCGGTGCTAACGAGCAGCAACAGCGGGGGGCAAACGGTGAAGAGTGAGCGGAGTTTCATGCGGACGAGGGGATTTTTCGGGAGTGATTTCACGGGCGAAGTCAAGGGCGCATCATGCAAGCGGTCGCGGGCACGCTGGCAAACGGTATTCTTCCCGGTGCGCGAATCGCCGCGCACGTTTTGCGTTGAGCCTCCGCAGGCGCGGACTGGACTCGGCCCGTGCGCGCGCTGCCGAACATTCTCTGGATCGTCACGACGCAGTGGCGCGCGCAGGCCAGCGGCTACGCCGGCGATCACAATGCGCGCACGCCCTGCCTCGACGCCCTCGCGGCGGAAAGCGTGAATTACACGCAGGCTATCACGCCGCATCCGTTCGGGCCGTTCGCGCGCGCGGCGCTGCTCACGGGTGTGCCGTCATCTGAAAACGGCCTCCGCGACTACTTCGATCCGCTGCCGCCCGGCGCGC
>JANXSC010000194.1 GCA_025352845.1 Opitutaceae bacterium | reverse complement strand
CGCGAATTCTCCGCAACGGGTTTCGTCGGGCCGACATCAGCCTCAACAACGTTCCCCATGCAATTCCCCTTTCCCCATCTGAACCGCCGCGCGATGGTGAAACTCGTCGCAGTCGCCGGCGCGGCCGCGGCGAGTCCGGTGCGGCTGTTTGGCCAGGCTAAAAAAAAATCCGCGCCATCATCGCGCACGATCACCGGCTATCTGCAAACGCTCGCGCGGCCCGACGGCGGCTACGCGTGGGGCGATCAGGAGGTGTCGCATCTGACGCCGTCGTTTCACGCGATCGGTGCGTATCGGCTGCTGGGAGAGACCCCGCCGGAGAAGGACGCGCTCGTGCAGTTCGTGCGCACGCATCATCCGCGCGAGATCAAGAAACTCGAGCAGGAGCGCCGCATTTTCGACTGGCAGCAGGTGCAGGCGCTGACGTGGCTCGGGGCGGATGTGGCCGAGTTTCGGCCGAAGATCGCGACGCTCACGCAGCCGCTCGGTTATCTGAAGCAATACGAGCGGCACGGTTATCCGGTGATGCAGTCGGAACTCGGCGCGGTGTTTTCGCATGAGTTGCTTGGGCTGCCGACCGCGGGAATCGCGGACGCGTTCGGCGGCTACATCGAGGAGCGTCGCCGCGCGAACGGCAGCTTCAACAACACGCCCGCGGCCGACGGCGGCGACGGCCACGTGATGAACACGCTCTGGGCCCTGCAGGCGCAGCTCGTGCTCGGTCGCGCCATCACGCAGCGAGACGAATTGATCGCGTGGCTGCGCGGGTGCCAGCTCGCGAATGGCGGTTTCACGTTTCAGCCGCAGCCGATGTTCGGCGGCGTGGACGACGTTGTCTACGTCCGCGCCGCGGTGCGCGCGCTCAAGCTGCTCGGTGCGCAGCCAGCGCAACGCGCAGCGTGTATCGCCTACCTGAACTCGCTCGCGAATGCCGACGGCGGCTTCGCCGATCGGCCGGGCTGGCTGAGCAACGCGACGGCGACCTACTACGCGCTCGATGCGCTCGAGGTGCTGGGCGCGCTCGACACGACCGCGACGGTAAAGCGCCGGCCGCTGCGCGCGCGCGCCACGCTGCCGGCCGGTTTGAAAATTTTCTCGGCCCAAATCGAGGCGCACGGGCAAGGGAGCCCGGCGGACACCGTGGAACTCGCGCGCAGCCTGAAAATCGACTGGTGGGGCGCGAAGAATGCGAAGCCGGGGTGGATGGCGCGCGTGCGCGAGATCGCGGCGGCGCAGCGGGTGCCGGTGAAATTTTTTCCGGCCAACGAGGAATACGGCACGTGGGTCGATGTGCCCGGCCTCGGCACCTACAGTCACACCAGCGATGTGATCGCGCCGGGCGACACGGATTTCGGAGCGTCGCTCGGAGCGCGCGGTGAGAATTCGCCGGCAGTGTCGTGGTCGGAATTCCGCACGCGCCGGCTGGACCCGCTCCAGCGCGGCGGAGGCCGGCTCATCTGGCAATTTGGCGAGAACGAGGAACTCGTGCGGATGTTTCTCGACGACTCGGTTGAGCGCGGCGGGTTCGCCGCGATCAGCACGTATCACTTCGGCAACCCGGACTTCATGAACACGGAACCGTTTCTCAACCGCTGGCGCGGGCGCATTCCGTTCATCGGGTTGCAGGACGCGCATGGGCCGGAGCCGTGGTGGTTCGCGGATCAGACGACGGGATTTCGCACGCTCTACCTCGCGACGGAGCCGACGTGGGCGGGCTGGCTGAATGCGTTGAAGCAAAACTGGACCGTGGCCGTGCGCCGCGATGTGTGGACCAAGGGCCGGACGTGGATGCACAGCGGCTCGGATGAAGTGCTCGACTTCGTCAAGGCGCGCGAAGCCGACTGGCGCTGGTGGGACAATCCCACGCGAGCGCGGCCGATGGTCTCGATCGTGCCGGTGCGGCCGACCGATGAACTTGAATCTGGCCGGCCCGACAGCGGCGTGAGCCTGCGCGTGCGTTGCGCATGGGAGAACACTCCACAAGGCCTGCTCAAGACGCCGCTCGCGGAACTCGTGAAACTCCTCGTCGACGGCCGCGAGGTGACGCCGACGCTCGTGTCGCGCAAGCGGCCCAATGGTTTATCCGATGAACACGCCCATCACTTCGCTTTGCCGGCGGCCACCGCGCCGGGCCGGCATACGGCGACAGCGATTGTGCGCGTGCTTGCCACCAACGCGGAAACCGCGCGCACGGTTGAGTTTTCCGGGTAGCAAGGGCGTGGAGTTCGAGCTCATCGCCAATCCCACGCGCAACTGGACGATCCGCGCCAACTACTCGCACTCCTCGCGCGACCGCGAAAATTTCTTCGCCGAGGGCTACGCGTATTACGCCGTGAAATTCCCTGAGTGGCGCGCGCTTGCCGCCGGCAACGCCGCGCTGCTCGCCACCATCGAGAGCAACATCACCACGATCCAGAACAACGAACTCGACGGCCGCGCCGTCGCGCAGGAGCAGGGCTTCGGCTCGATTCCGCACAAGGCGACGCTGACCACCCGCTACAAGTTCGACGGCGGCGGCTGGGTGGGCGACCGGCTCAAGGGCCTCTTCGTCGGCGCGGCCGGGCGTTTCCAATCCGGCACCTTCAGCCAGACCGACACCCGCGCCGCAAGCGCCGGCGGCACGGGCAGAGATTACTTCACCAAAGCGACGCTTTTCACCGACGCCTTTGTCGGCTACCGCTTCCGCCTCCCGTGGCACAAGGTGCCGGTCGGAGTCCAAGTCAACGGCCGCAACATCTTTAACGCCGATCGCGACAGCCTCGCGCGCTACAACGCCGACTTCACCGGCCCCCGCCGCATCTACCTCCGCGAGCCCCGCACATGGAAGGTGACGCTTTCGGCGGAGTTTTGAGGGGGCGGGCGCGGGATGACGCTGGCGGCTGACAACGCTGCGCATTCCTCTGGGTTATCCCTTTGGCTGAAGTTGCTGTTTGAAGTGAACGATGGTCACGACCCGCAATTCGTCTCCTGAAAATTCATAGATGATGCGATAGGGTGACTCGTGCACTTCCTTCAGCGGTTTTTCGGGATACTCGTGCACGGGATGCCCCTGCGACGGAGCGATCGCGGCGCGCTCCACTCGCTCGACGATGCGCTCCACCATTCGGGCCGCATAAAACCCAGAATCCTGAGCGATAAACTTGTGGATCGACCGGAGAGCCTTCCGAGCTTCCGCCGACCATGCGATATTCACGATAGCCCAAATTCTTTCCGGATCGCGGAGTGGGCGTAGACCCGACCTGACCGGAGGTCCGCCAGCCCAGCCTCGATTTTCTGACGCACGTATATGCGATACATGAGTTCATCCCACGACGACGATCCCGGGAGACCACGCACCAATCGGAGGGCTTCGGCTCTAAAGCTGCGGCGCTTCAATTTTGCTGTCGGCATGGGGTAAAATATGACCCTCGTGTTGGTGTTGGCAAGCGGGCTCTTCGTTCGATGGTGAGATTAACCTCGTGGACGATGCGCAGACTAAACGCCGACTGCACCGGCCCCCGCCGCATCTACCTCCGCGAGCCGCGCACGTGGAAGGTGGAAGGTGACGGTGTCGGCGGAGTATTGAGCGGCAGACGACAGTCCAAATTCTTTCCGAATCGCGGCGTGGATGTGGACTCGCGGGTGTTGACGATCATTTCCTCGGCGAGGTTCTCGTCCGAGACCGCGACAAGTGCGAAGCCTTGGCGGTGTGCCGGCGGTCTCCGAGGTCTAGGCCAATGGTAATCTGCGCGGGGTTCATAGGGCATAGTTTGGGATTTTTCGCGCACTCGCGCGAGGCTTCAACTACGCCTTCTCATTCCTACTTGTTAGGCATTTGGTTCGTTTCGTGATGCGCGAGATGCAAAAGTAGCGATGAGCAGGGCTACGCCGATGAGCAGTAATGAGGCAAACGGAACGACGAGAAACATGAAAGCCGGTTGCGGACGAGGAGCGCCGAACGCCACCTCGCCGTAGACGAGCAAAGAACCCAGTGTCAGGACTAAGGTGAGGACCTGAAATGTGACTTGAGCAAGAGACGGCCGGTGCTTGAGACACCGAGGAGTCCACGCCATGGCAATAAAAGGGGCGAGCACCCACAGTGTGAAAATACCCATTAAGATGGCGGACGGATTCCGATGCCCCACTCGGAACATGAACACCAAAGAGCCCACGGCGCCGATGGGTGCCGCAGCTAGAGCCGCGAGACGAAGGAGCGAATGGTCCGTGACGGCCTTCATATTTTGCCGAACGTTCAAGATGAGCCACGGTCGTTGGCTCTGGCGCCTTGCTGGGCCTTTTGCTTTTCACGGTGCGGCTTCAATTTTCACGGTGCGGCTTCAAAATGGATGCGCGGCAAAACGTCGAGCAACCGATCAGTCCTCGCCCGATTCGCGTGATACGCCATCAATGCGTCGACAACTCTGACCGCGCGCAAGAAAGCAAGCGACTGCTCGCGAAGTGTGGTGAAGTGCTGCTGGAACGGCCATGAAGTCTTCTCTTCTGGTCGCTCTCGGTCGTAGGTGAGATGTGCGATCTGGCTACTCGCGCGTCGAGCGAGCTTGGCATCGAATGCGTAAGGATAAGTCCACGAAACGAAATGATGCGGCTTCATAAGACCGCCACCCTCTTCCTCCTTCGCGAAGAACTCATTCAGATTTCGTGCGTGGATTGCAAAAACCTCGAGCCAAGCACTTCCGTCTGCGCCCGGCGCAATTCCCGGGCGGCATAGCGCGAGGAGAGCATGCGAAAGCATCTCTATCTCATACAGCGCGTGATCGAGCGCGGCGGGCTTATCATCTTTCTTGCGGACCTTCGTCATGCAATTTTGCTCAACGTTCAAGATGAGCCGCGCTCACCGAGAGCGAGGACGGAGATTGGAGCGAGGCTGTCATGGACGGAAAAGGACGGGCGGTGAGCGTTGGCTCTGGCGGATGGTTAGGCATTTTTCTTGCGCGGCGGCAGCCCTCTGATGCGGCGATCCTCGTCATCTGCTCGGCACCAATATTCCGTCTCTTCGATTGCGTCGCGAAGCTCCGTGTCGTGCATCTCTGAGTCGTCGACAGATCCTGATGCGACTCTTTCCTTCGCGATGACCAGCACATCATCGATCGCAAGTTTCTGCCGCAGACACGTGGCCAACTCGTGATTGCTGAGGCTTGCGACCGGCCTATTCCACGCCGCACGCACTCGATCGATAAGCCCGCTCTCCCAGGCGGGCTCTACCCACGGGCCGTAAATGTCGGCGAGAGTGTGTTGAGGTGACATCTTTTGCCTAACAGTCTTATTTGCCCTTACCCGATTGCCTTACTGCGCACGGGGACATGAAGGCAGCGAGCCGTGGAAGCAGCGATGGCGCAAGGTTGAAGTCCTCGCAGTGAGTCCGATGAGATGGATTTGCTCGGGTAGACGTTAAAGTCCCGTGCTCTACAAATCGCTATTCGTCACGAACGCGATGCGCCGGCTGTCGGGGGACCAGCTCGGGACGTTAATGGTGCCCTGGCCGCCGTAAATGTAGGCGATCACTTTCGCGGGGCCGCCGGCGGCGGGCATGAGGCGGAGGTAGGCGTGTTTGTAGTAGGGATGGTCGTCGGGCTTCACGTCGCCCTTGAGGTAGGAGATGAAGGCGATCCATTTTCCGTCGGGCGAGACGTGGGGGAACCAGTCGTTGAAACCGTCGTTCGTGAGCTGCTCGGGCGCGGAGCCGTCGGGCCGCATGCGCCAGAGCTGCATCAGGCCGGTGCGGGTGGAGTTGAAATAAATCCACCGGCCGTCGGGCGAAAACTCGGGGCCGTCGCTCAGACCTTCCGTGGACGTGAGGCGGATTTCTTCGCCGGTGCCGTCGGCGAGGATTTTGTAGATGTCGTATTTGTCGGGGCCGGTGGGGTTCGACGCCTCCTTGCGACCGCCGGTGAAGACGAGCCACTTCGCGTCGGGCGACCAGCCGTGGAGGTAGGAGGGAAATTTCGGCGTGACGAGCCGCGGCTTGCCGCCGGTCGCGGGTAGGACGTAAACGGCGGAGCGGCCGTTGGTCTCGGGCCCTTGATGGGAGATGCCGAGCTGCTGGCCGTCGAAGGAGAGCACGTGGTCGTTGTTGTTGCGCTTCGCGAAATCGGTGTCGAAGGTTCGCGGCGTGCGCGTCGTGAGATCGAAGAGGCGCAGCACGCCCCAGCCGGGGGCGCGACCGCTCACGTTCCAGAGCAGCGTCTTTCCGTCGGGAAACCAATTGGGCGCTTCGAACGGCTCCTTCGACTGGTAGATGACTTCGAGTTTGCCGGTGTGAACATCGAGGATTTCCAGCTGGCTGCCGATGAAGTCGCGGTAGGGCGTGAAGCCGACCTTCACGGGCTTGATGACGCGGACATCGTGGAAGATCGCCTGCTCCTTTACCTCGGGATTGTGCGAGCAGAGGAAGAGGCCGACGAACGGCTCCTCGCCGAGATCGAAATCCTCGAGCTCGGCGGACTCGAAGACCTCGCCGTTTTTCGCGGCGGAAAAAATGTAGGTGTTCCCGCGGCGCTCAAGCTGGAGGACGTCGGCGTGCGTGACCTTCAACTGTGTCTGCTCGGTGATCGCGCCCTTGCTTTTCCGAAACTGGAGCGAGGTCAGCTTGCGGTCGCCGTGCTCGGTGCCGTCGACGTAGGGCGAATCGGCGTCGAGCGTCGCGCGCGCGATCCAGCCGACCTTGCGGTGCGGATCGACGCCCGGGCCGACGAACTCGATCCGGGCGCGGACGATGAAGTCGCCCTGCAGTTTTTTGTAGGCGAAGTGAAACTCATCGCGCGTGGCCCACATGTTAGTGCCGCCGGCGGTCAAGGTGTAGGTCTGCGCCGCAGCATCGTAGGTGGCGGAGCCAGCGATCTTCGGCGCGCCGATATCGGCGTGATCGTCGAACTGGCCGACGGGTGCGGCGAGAGCGGACAGTGAGATAAGGGAAACGAGAGCGAAAAGACGGGGGTGAAGTTTCATAGAGAAATTTTTTGCCACTAATTTTGAAGCCGGCACCTGACGAAGAAGTGAATGATGGTGGCCCACGGAACACACGGAAAACACGGAACTCAGACAGTATTTTTTCCGTGTCAGGCGTCGAAGGCGCGGAGCGCAGAAACGCGGGCAACGACGAAGGCACCGATGCGATGTAGAAAGCGCCTCCGATCGACGCCGCCA
>JANXSC010000142.1 GCA_025352845.1 Opitutaceae bacterium | reverse complement strand
CCGCACCTCGCCGTCCCCGCCGTCAGGGCGAATGAGAAAACGCTTTCAAACTCGGCGGGGTGCGGAGACCCCGCCCTACATTCGGAGACCGCGGCGCTACGCAATCAGCCGACATGCGCGGCGAGCTTCGCCTTGATGGCGGCCTTGGGCATCATGCCGACGAGGGTCTCGACGGCCTTGCCGCCCTTGAAGATGATCATCGTCGGGATTGCGCGCACGCCATATTTCGCGGCGACGGCGTCGTTGTCGTCGATGTTCACCTTCGCGATCTTGAGTTTGCCGTCGAGTTCGGTGGCGAGCTCCTCAAGGATCGGCGCGATGGCCTTGCAGGGGCCGCACCACGGGGCCCAGAAGTCCACAAGGACCGGGGTGGTCGCGGCGGCGACCGTGCTGTCGAAGGAGTCGGTGGTGAGATTGGCGATTTTTTCGGACATGGATTTAGCGATTGAGAAACAAGAGAAGGGAAAAGAGCGCGGAAGCAACTGCGGCGACCCCACAGAGGCCGACGACCCAAGAGGGGACCTGCGTCATATCTTCGCTTTCACGGGAGTCGGGTTTCAAGGGCTGAAGGCGTGAGAGGGAAATTCAGTTGAACCACGAATGGACACCAAGAAACACGAATGAGAACCACGGTTCACGATCTCTCACGGGAGGCGCACGGCCTTATGAAGTAATCTCCTAGGGCACGGGGCGCGCCGCTCCGGGATTTGGGTGCATTCGTGTCCATTTGTGGTTTCCGACTGCTCGGCCGCGGTTCAGCGCGGCTGGGCCTTGTGGATGATTTCGCCGAGTTCGCGCGGGTCGACGGACTCAAGCTGCCTGTCGCGGCGCTTCAGCTCCTCGAAGGTTTTCACCATTGTCTCGGTCATGCGCTCGTGGGTCTCCTGCGAGCCGCCGAGGAGCACAAATTTTTCTCCGGTCGTGATGCGCTTGTGGCCGTCCTCGTTGTCGAGGCCGACGCCGATGATGCCGCCGAGCTTGGGCTGGCGTTTTTTGCGGACCGGTTTGCGGAAGTCTTTGCTCACGCCGTCACGGTGGGTGCGTTCGTCGCGGTTTCAAGCGGGTTTTCCAGAACGACCGCCTCGTCCACGGCCTCGGCGAGGATGTCGGCAAACGACTCGTGCTGGCGGAGGCGAAATTTGCGCAGGCGCGTGAGTTCGAGCAGCGCAAAGAACGTCGCGACGAGCCGGCGCAGCGTGACGCCCTGTGAAAACAATTCCGAAAACACAAACGAGCGTCGCGTGCGCGTGAGCTCGAGCAGCCACTCCATCTGATCGGCGACGGTCACCTGCTCGTCGTGGATCTCGCCGACGACGAGTTTTTCGGCGAGCCGGCGGAGCACGATGTTGAAGGTATTCCACAACTCGATCCGATCGACAGCGCGGAGCGGGCGATCGATATCGCCGGCCGAGAGCGCGGAGACGTGTCGCGCCATCAGGTTTTGTTTGGTGGCCGCGAGATCGGCGAGGGTGGCGGCGGCCTCCTTGAATTTTTTGTATTGGAGGAGCTGGTGGACGAGTTCCCAGCGCGGATCGACCTCCTCGTCGTCGGCGTTGGGATCGATCGCGTGCTGGCCCTTGGGGAGGAGGAGCCGGCTCTTGATCTCCATCAACGACGCGGCCATCACGAAAAACTCGCCGGCGACCTCAAGGTCGAGCTGCTGCATGGCGTGCAACGCGTCGATGTATTGCCGCGTGACCGATTCGATCGGGATGTCGTAGATATCGAGCTCGTTTTTCCGAATGAGAAACAACAGCAGGTCGAGCGGACCTTCAAAAATCTGGAGCTTGATGCGATAATCGGCGTCGGGAACCACGGTGAGGCGAGCGTTGGGCGACGCAAAGGCGCGGCAAGGGAATTTATTTTCGGCGCAGCGAGGCGACGAAGAAACCGTCGGTGTCATGCCGGGCAGGGAGGAGCGTGAGGCCGTGCGCTTGTGGCGGGTAACCGAAATTTCGGGCGAAGGGCTCGGGTTGAAAATCGGCGTGCGCGGCGAGGAGGGAAGAGACCGCGCGGCCATTTTCCTCCGGGCTGAGTGAGCAAGTCGCGTAGATGAGCCGGCCGCCGGAGCGGACGCATCGAGCGAATTTCGCGAGCAGTTGTGTTTGCAGCGCGGCGCGCTCGGTAACGAGTGCGGGCGTGGTCGTCCATTTCAAGTGCGGTGAGCGGCGCCACGTGCCGGAGCCGCTGCAAGGGGCATCGACGAGCACGCCGTCGAAGTCGTCGGCACCCGGTGGCTGGAGAGTGGGGCGCACATTCCCGAGGCGCGCGCGCGCGGCGCGGGCGCCGAGTTCATCCAGCGCGGCGCGGCGGATGTCGTGGGCCATGACGGTGCCGGTGGGTCCGAGAAGGCGCGCGAGTTGCAGGGTTTTTCCGCCGGCCCCAGCGCAGGCGTCGAGCCAGCGGCCTCCCGGACCGAGGCCGAGGGTTTCGAGCAGGAGTTGCGAGCCTAGATCCTGCACTTCGACCTGACCGGTTTTCCAGGCGTTGGTTTTCGTGACGTCGACTTCGCCGAGCAGTTCGACGGCATCCGGCAGGACGGTGGACGCGCGCCACGACCAGCCGAGCGCAGCGAATTCGGCGAGAATTTTTTCCGGTGCGGAGCTTTGGAGGCGAAGCCACACCGGCGCGCGCCGGAGTTGGGCGTCGAGCTCCGCCCCAGAAAAAATCTCCGGGCAGTGCGTGCGAAACCACGCGGGCAGCAGCTCCGCGCGATCGCCGGTGGGCGGCTCGCCCTTCGCGAAGTCGGCGCGGAACGGCGCGGTCGCGGGCATCGCGGCGGCGAGCCATGCGACGCGGCGCACGGCTTCATCCTCATGGGCGTCCAGCAGCGGCTCGATCCACGGGAGGTGGCGGAGCGTGGTGTAGATCAGCTCGCGGTAAAGCCGGCGGTCGCGCGAGCCGAAGCTGCGTTCGCGGGCGAGCATCGTCTGGATGGTCGCGGGCAGCGCGTAGTCCGTGCGCCAGCGACCGCAGAGCTGATGGAGGAGCCCGAGAAATGTCCGCGCCTGATTCGCCGTGACGCTCATCGCGCGTCAAAACCGCAGCGTGTCGATCTGCACGTTGAAGCCGAAGGCGCTCTCGCGTTTGCGGCCGGAGTAGAGGCTCACGGTGTAGGAGATGAGCCAGGTGTTGCCGAGGTTTTGGGCGAGGCCGTAGGACTGCTCGTTGAAGCGGCGCTTGCGGGCGTCGTAGTGCAGCCGGGTGATCGCCTCGAGGCGCTCGTTGATGCGCGCGCGGCCGTCGACGGCGTAGTCTTCGAGCTGGTGGCGGAGGAAATTGTTGCCGAAGCGCAGCGACCACACGTGGCCGTCGCGCAGCGTGACGCCGGAGTTGAACTCGCGCAGCGTGAGCGTGCGCGGCGCGAAGCTCTGGTAAACATCCACCTGCAGCCAGCGCGCCGGTGTGAGCGCGAGTTCGGTGTGAACCTCCGAGAGATCGCGCACGCCGGGCGGGCGGCGGAAGCGGAAATCCGTGGCGACATTCAGCATGAGCAAATCGCGGGTGCCGAGGGCGGTGTCGCGCGTCTGCAGGATGTTGTCGAGGCCGAGGCGGAGCGTGTTGGTCGCGTGCAAGTCGTCGAGGTTGCGCACGTCGCCGAGGCCGAGCGGCGGGAGATAGGTCGAGAACACCTCGCGATCGATTTGGGGGATGCGCGCGCGGCCGCGCTCGGCGGAGGGGATGTTGCGATAGCTGAGGCGCGGCGTGAAGAGGTGGCGCAGGCCGTCGATTTTCCACGCGGGGTTTTTGTAGTCGAACGTCCCGCTCATCCGCAGCGTCGCGTCGAGGCCGGCCTCGCCGAGCGTGCGCGTGTAGCGGCCGCTGCGCGTCGTCGAGCCGGTGGTGTCGGTGTAGTGCGTGATCCGGCCACCGGCGATCGGCGTGAACGCGAGCCACTCGGCGGCGGCGATGGGACGGGCCAGTGAATAGTAGGCATCGAGCCGGTCGCTACGCAGCACACGACCGACGCCGCCCACGGGATCTTCGCGCAGGGCGGCGGCGCTGGCGCTGAAGCGCTCGTAGAAACCGTTACCCACGGCGAGCGGCAGCAGGTCGAAGCGAATCTCCGGCAGCCGCTCCTGCACGCGGTGAAAATGATTCGGCCGCACGCGCGCGAAGGCCGACACGAAAAAATTTTCGCCGGCGTAGACCGCCTCGGCGAACGAGTCGGGCTCCTGCACGGGGAAAAATGCCCGCGGCTTGAAATCGCGCAGCACCTCGGAGTCGCGCCACCAGTTAAGCTGGGCGTTGAGCGTGAGGTTCGCCGCGAGCAGCTGCTGGTGCTGCCACTCGGCAAACGCGCGCTCCTCCGGCACGGGCCGGCCGAGGAGATCGGTTTTCCTGTCGCCGTGATCGTTGATGAAACCGCTGTGGATGCTGCCGCGCAGCCGGTCGGGGTCATCGGCGTTCGAGTAACTCGCCGCCGGCCCGGCCATCACGCCGCGACCCGTGTAGATCCCGAGATCGGCGCCGGCGCGGAATGCGGGCGAGATCGGGACGAGCACGCCGGCTTCGGCGAAGGCGCCGAGCGAGCGGCGGAAGCCGCCGTTGAGCGTGACACTCGCACTCGCGTCGAAGTGCTGCTGGAAGTTGTGCTGGAATTTCGGCACCGGCACCGCCTGCAAGTGACCGATACCAGCCACCAAGTTCTCGGTGCGCAGCTGCTGGCCGGGCGTGATAATCACAGTGTCGGCGGTGAACGTGGGTTGCCACGGGCCCGGCTCGCCGTAGCTCACGCGCGCGCGGTGCAGGATGATTTCCTTCGGCGTGCCGTCGGCCGACACGGCCTCGGCGAAATACGGGTAGCTGCCGAGCCGGATGTTCTCCGCGGTGAAGTTGCCGTCGGCGCGCCGGTATGTGAGCCGGTCCGCGAGCAGCCGCGTGTCGCCGCGGGTGAAGACGACTTGGCCTTCGGCGATGAAAATCTCGGCTTTGTTTTCGTGCCGCACGAGATCGGCGGTGAGGAGGTAATTTTCGCCGCGGGCGATGGCGTTGCCTTTCATCACGACTTCGCCGGTGTCGCCGAACGTGCCGGTCACAGTGTCGGCCGAAATCGTCGGCGGAGTTTCCGCGGCGCGCGCGCGCGCGCAGCTGAGAGCGGCAAGGAAAATAATAATTCGACCAATCACGCGCGCAGCAAAGGCGTCGCTTCGGGGGCAGGCAAGCCCCGGTGCGATCGCGCGGTGGGCGCATCGGTGCTAGACGCCGCGCGGCTCCTCGCCCACCGTGGGCGCAACCTTCCCTCGCTTGATTTTATCCAAGACCGATCTCGCCGCGCTGCTCGGGGCCAAACACGCCACCCCGCACTCGGTGCTGGGCATGCATCCGTTGACCCACAAGCGCAGCCACGGCGTGGTCGTGCGCGCGTTCGTGCGCAACGCCGTGTCGTGTGAGGTCGTCGAACTCGACGCGCAGCCGCCGAAGGTCCACCCGATGACGCGACTCGCGCCCGAGGGGGCGTTTGAAATTTTCATCGCGAAGCGCCCCACGCTGTTTCGCTACCAGTTGCGCGCGACCGGCGGCAACGGCGAGAGCCGGCAGTTTTTCGACCCGTATTGTTTCCTGCCGACGCTGGGCGAGCAGGATCTCTACCTGTTCAACGAGGGCAACGAGCACCGGATCTACGAAAAACTCGGCGCACACGTGCGCAACCTCGGTGGCGTGAGTGGCGTGTCGTTTGCCGTGTGGGCGCCGGCCGCGACGCGCGTTTCGGTCGTGGGCAACTTCAACCACTGGGACGGCCGCTGCCACCCGATGCGCTCGCTCGGCGCGTCGGGCGTGTGGGAACTCTTCGTGCCCGGCCTCGGCGCGGGCGAGCTCTACAAATTCGAGCTCCGCGATCAGCGCGGCACCGTCCGGCTCAAGACCGATCCCTACGGCGCGTATTTCGAGGGCCCACCCAACAACGCCGCGATCGTGTTTGATCCGGCGAAACTCCGATGGACCGACGCGGCCTGGATGGAACGCCGCCGCGCTGACGCCGGAAAGCCGGACCGACCGATGTCCGTTTACGAAGTGCATCTCGGCTCGTGGAAACGCATGCCCGCCGATGGCAACCGCCTCCTCACGTATCGCGAACTCGCGGTGCAGCTCGGCGATTACGCGGTCGAGATGGGCTTCACGCACATCGAGGTGATGCCGCTGGCGGAGCATCCGTTCGACGGCTCGTGGGGTTATCAGGTCACGGGATTTTTCGCGCCGACACACCGCTTCGGTTCGCCGGAAGATTTCGCGTGGTTCGTCGATCACCTGCACAGCCGCGGCCTCGGCGTGATCCTCGACTGGGTGCCGGCGCATTTCCCGCGCGACAGCTTTGCGCTCGCCGAGTTCGACGGCACGCACCTCTACGAACACGCCGATCCGCGGCAGGGCGCGCACATGGACTGGGGCACGCTCATCTTCAATTACGGGCGCAACGAGGTCCGCTGCTTCCTCATCGCGAACGCGCTCGCGTGGCTCGACCGCTACCATCTCGACGGCCTGCGGGTCGACGCCGTGGCGTCGATGCTCTACCTCGACTACTCGCGCAAGGAGGGCCAGTGGATTCCGAACCGTTACGGTGGTCGCGAAAATCTCGAAGCGATTGCGTTCCTGCGGCAGACCAACGATCTCGTGCATCACTATCATCCGGGCGTCGCGATGATCGCGGAGGAGAGCACTTCGTTTGGCGGCGTGAGCAAGCCGACGGCGGAAGGCGGTCTCGGCTTCGACTACAAATGGAACATGGGCTGGATGCACGACACTCTCCGGTATTTTGCGAAGGAGCCGATTGTCCGCCGCCATCACCAAAACGATCTTACGTTTGGGATGCTCTACCAGTATGCGGAGAATTTCGTGACGGTGCTTTCACACGACGAAGTCGTGCATGGAAAGGCCTCGATGCTCTTCAAGATGGGCGCGTGGCACATCGCGGAAAAGGCCGCCAACCTCCGCGCGCTCTACGCGCACATGTGGATGTGGCCGGGCAAGAAACTACTCTTCATGGGCGGCGAGTTCGCGCAATCCCGCGAGTGGGCGCATGACACGAGCCTCGACTGGCACCTCTGCCAATATCCGGATCACGAGGGCGTGCGCCTGCTCGTGCGCGACCTTAACAAACTCTACACGGGCGAGCCCGTGCTGAGCCGAAACGATTTCTACGCCCAGGGTTTTCGCTGGCTGAGCTGTCACGATGCGGACGCCAACCTCGTCGCCTACCTCCGCAACGACCCCGCCGAGCAGGTCCTCTACGCCGTCGTGTGCCACCTCGGTGGAGCGTCGCGCGAGCACCGCCTCGGCGTGCCGCGCCGCGGCTTCTGGCGCGAGGTCCTCAACACCAACAGCCAGTTCTATGGCGGCACCGGCCTCGGCAACGATGGCGGCCGCAGCACCGACGATCTGCCGTGGGACGGCCTCAGCCAGTCGATCAAGCTCACCCTCCCGCCGCTCAGCGTGTTTGTGTTTAAGTGGAGCGGGGGGGAGTAGGCGGGGAAATTAGTTTGTCGCGCGAGACCCGCCGTTAAGGCCGTCACCATACCGACGTCCCCCTCGTTTTTAGACCCAACCCACGGGCGAGACGCCCGTGCCACGTGGCATGGGCGTCTCGCCCATGTTTGTTAAAGCCCAAAGGCAAACGAACGTTCGTATCACACCTTGTCCACGATTCGATCCGCGAGGCCGTAGGCGATGGCTTCGGTGGCGTTCAGGTAGAAATCGCGGTCGGTGTCCTTGTTGATGCGCTCCAGCGGCTGGCCAGAGGAGGTGGCGAGGATTTGGTTCAACTCGGCGCGGAGTTTTTCCATTTCCTTCGCCTGAATGTTGATGTCGCTCGCCGGCCCAATCATGCGGCCCGAGATGAGCGGCTGGTGGATGAGCACGCGCGAGTGCGGGTATAGTAGGCGGCGGCCCTTCGCCGCGCCGCAGAGGAGAATCGAACCCATCGAGGCCGCCATGCCGGTGACGACGACCGTGATCGGCGAGGTGATGAGCCGCATCGTGTCGAAGATTGCCATGCCCGCGGTGATCGAGCCGCCGGGGGAGTTCAGATAAAACATGATTTCTTTGCCGGGGGCGACGCCCTCGAGGTAGAGCAGTTTTTCGGTGAGATCCTTGGCGGTCTCGTCGGTGACGGCGCCCCAGAGAAAAATTTTCCGCTGCTCGAGAAACTTGCGGGCGATGACCATCGCGACGGGGCCGCCGCCTTTTTTGGCGGGCGCAGTCTCCGGGGCATCGTCGTCATCGTCTTCGTCGTCGAGACGCGGGAGCGGGGCGGAGAGCGCGGGTTGGAGATTGTCGAAATGCATAGGGCGCGAACGATGCGAGGCGGGGCGCAATTGGCAAGTATGCGGTGGCGGCGGCTACTTCGACTTCGCGTTCCAGACGGCGAGCGTGTCGGGGGAACCTTGGGCCCGGATGCCGTTGTCGATGAGGATTTCCTCGGTGGCGGCGAGCATCGCCTGGCGCGGGAAGACGGGGGTTTCAAATCTCCGGCCGGCGAATTCGAAAACGACAAATTCATCGGTCAGGTCGCGCAGCACCGCGACGAGGTGCGCGAGATTTTTGATCACGGTGCCGTTTACCTTTTCGACGACGTTGGACTGGGCTTGCGAATAATCGATGGCGAGCTTGTGGGTGAAGAAGGGCGATGAGACGACGACGAGTTCCTCCCCGGGGAAAGCCGGCTTGTCGGCCCGGCGGAGGGCCAGCGGGCTGCGCGAGGCGGAGAGCGGGATGGCGGCGTTGTTGAGTCCGCCGAGGAAGAGCTGTGTCGCCGTCGAGAACACCATCGGGCCGTAGATGAAATACGGCGGGTAGGCGCCATCGAGATCGGGGATGAGCATCGGCCGTTTCGCGGCGACAGGCAGTTCGATTTTCATTTCGGCGCCGCCGCGCACGATGGTGAAGGGCACGCGCCCGTTGCGCGCGGTTTTTTGGAGGAGATATTGGAAGTTCAGGCGCAGGTCGCCGACTTTGACCATGCCCTCGTTATCGATCTTGGTGTCGCCGATGGCGGTGATGAGGTCCCATTGCTTCAGCGGATAGCTGGGGTCGTTGGTGTCGGTCTGCGTGATGATCATTCCCTCGGTGTCTTTCGGAATCTTGAGAAAGCGGCGGAGCGCGGGGTTCTGAAAAGTCTGCATCGTGTCGAACATCGCGGGTTTGCCGTCGAAGCGGCCGTCGGCGACATCGGCGAGGAACAACTCGATCTCCTCGCAGGGGATGATGTAGCCGATGTTGTCGCCGCCACCGAGCCGGCTGAACGCGAGCCCGATCATCTTTTCGCCATCGACGGCGGGGCCGCCGCTGTTGCCGGGATTGATCGCGGCGTCGATCTGGATGCGCAGGCCCGAGGTGGGGAAATTGTAGGGCGTGAAATCGATCCGCGAGATGATGCCCTTGGTGATCGCGAGCGTGGCGCCACCGGCGGGGAAACCGTAGACGAGCACGGAGTCCTTCACGGCGGGGAGCTTCGCGGCGCGGGGCAGCGGCGGGCGGTGGTCGAAGAACGACTCGTCGTCGAGCCTGAGCACCGCGAGATCGATGCCCTGCGAGATCGATTCGACGGTGGCGGTGATTTTGTCGCCCGACTGGTTGGCCTGCACCTGCACTTGGGTCGCGTAGAGCACGACGTGGGCGTTGGTGAGAATCCGTTTGCCCTCGATGATCACGCCGGAACCGGTGGACTCGCGCGGTCCCTGTTTCGTCCACGGCTTGTAGGGATCGGGGTAACGCATCGTGGAGAAAATCTTCACGACGGAAGTCTCGACCGAGGGAGCCTTGTCAGCGGACGGCGCTTGAGCGGCCAGCGGCGGCATTGCGGACAAAGTTAAAATGACGAGGCGAAGCAGCGCGCTCGGGCGCAAAGGGGGCAGCATGGCGCGGCAAGGCAAAGCGGCCCCGCGGAGAACGCCAGCCGGTTTTCGCCGCGGCGCGGTGGATTGGGCGCAGCTCAGTATTCTGACATGGGCGGGACGCCCATGCCACGTGGCACGGGCGTCCCGCCCGTGGGTTTGCAGAAAAATGAGACGTGCCCGCGCCCGTCAGCGCGCCGGCTCGACGAGGATTTTCCCGGCGGCGACGATACTCAGGGCCAGCGCGCGCCCGCCGGATTTTTTCAGCGTGACGAGGCCGGCGGGGACGTTGCGGTCGGTAACCCGCACGGTCGTGCCCGGCTGCAAGCCGTTTTGCTCGGCAAACTGCAGAAACTCCGGGGACTGCTCCGTGATGCGCACAATGCGCACACCCCGATCCGTGACGCAGGTCGCGAGCGTGGCATAGACCTGCGAACTCAACTTGCCCTGTCGGCTCGGGATCGGATCGCCGTGTGGATCGGTTTGCGGGTGGCCGAGGAGCGCGTCGAGCCGGTCGAGCACCTCGTCGGAGATCGCGTGCTCGAGCTGCTCGGCCTCGGCGTGGACCTTGGCCCAGTCCATCTTCAGCACGTTGACGAGGAAGGTTTCGACCAGCCGGTGCTTGCGGAGGACGTTGAGCGCGAGGCGCCGGCCCTCGGGCGTGAGGCGCACGCCGTGGCGGGGCTGGTGCTCGACGAGCCCCTCGTCGGCGAGCGCCTTCACCATCGTGGTCGCCGTGCCTGGCACCACCGCCACCGCGCTCGCGAGCGCGCCCATCGACACGAGATCGTCGGAGCCGGCGGAGAGCAGGAGCACGTGCTTGAGGTAGTTTTCGACAGCGATGGTGGCCACGCGGGTGAGATAGGCACCGCTGGGTTTGAAGCAACTAAAGATTTATTTTGACTAATCAAAATAAGGCCGCACAACCCTCCGCCAATTCCATGCCTTTGGTTCGCCGATTTTTTTCATCCGTCTATGGCGCCGGCCTCGTTTCGCTGGGTGCGGTGGCCTTCGCGGCGGTGCCGGCGACTGACAAAAGCGCCTACTCGCTGGCGAATCCGACGCCCGATGCGCTGCTGCGCGAAATGAGCACCGACCGGCCCGACGCCACCGAAGGGCCGACGACCGTCGATGCGGGGCGCGTGCAGCTCGAAATGGATTTTGCCAGCTTCACCCGCAACCGGCTCGACGGGGTGCGCACGACGGAGTGGGGCGTGGTGCCGTTCAACGTGCGCATCGGCATCCGGCATAACTTCGAGGCCGGCGTGTTTGTCGCGCCCTACGTTCGCCAGACGGAGAAGCCGCGCTCCGGCCCGCGGGAGACGCACGGCGGCTTCGGCGATGTGACGTTCCGCACCAAATTCAATTTCTGGGGCAACGACGGCGGCGAGTCGGCGGCCGGGCTGATCCTCGACCTGAAGTTGCCGACGGCGCGCCGCGCGATCGGCAACGGGGCGGTCGAGGGCGCCGTGACGCTGCCCGTCTTGTTTGAGCTGCCGGCCGGTTGGGAACTCGGCGCGATGACCCGGCTCGATCTGCGGCACCGCGACGGCGGCGGCAGGCGGGCCGTTTGGTTTAACACCGCCACGCTCGGGCACGAACTCGGGAGCAAGAATCTTTCCGGCTACGTCGAACTCACCTCGGAGGCGGGTGACGGCGCGCAGGTGGCGACGCTGAATCTCGGTGTCGCGTGGAGAGTAAACCCGAACACGCAGTTCGACCTCGGCGGCGTGTTTGGACTGTCGCGCGCGGCCGACGATGCGCGGTGGTTCGCCGGAATCTCGCGGCGTTTCTAATCCACGATTTTATGAACGAAGCTCCTCCCACCCCTCCCACGGCCGACGCTGGCTGGCGGCATCCGCGCGCACATGAAAGCCTGCCCGAGGTGCATCGCTCCATCACGGTGCCGGCGGGCGCCGGATTTTGGCGCAAGGTCTTCGCCTTCTCCGGCCCCGGATTTCTCGTGGCCGTCGGCTATATGGACCCGGGCAACTGGGCCACCGACCTCGCGGGCGGCGCGAAGTTCGGCTACTCGCTGCTGTCCGTCATCATGATTTCAAACCTGATGGCGATCCTGCTGCAGCACCTCTGCATCAAGCTCGGCGTCGCCACGGGGCGCGACCTCGCGCAGGCGTGCCGCGATCACTACTCGAAGCCGACGGTGTGGTTTCTCTGGGTGCTCTGCGAACTCGCGATCGCGGCGTGCGATCTCGCGGAGGTCGTCGGCTCGGCGATCGGGTTGCAACTGCTCTTTGGCATCCCGCTGATCTGGGGCTGCGGGATCACGGTGCTCGATGTGATGATCGTGCTGCTGCTGCAAAACCGCGGCTTCCGCTACATCGAGGCGCTCGTCATCACGCTCATCCTGACCATCGGCGGGTGTTTCGCGGTGGAGCTGTTCATTGCGAAACCCGACCTGGGCGGGATTTTCTCCGGTTTCATGCCGCGGCTCGAAATCCTCCGCAACTCCGAGATGCTCTACGTCGCCATCGGCATCCTCGGCGCGACCGTGATGCCGCACAATCTCTACCTGCACTCGTCGATCATCCAGACGCGGAAATACGAGCAGCACGCCGCGGGCAAGGCCGAGGCGATCAAGTTCGGCACGATCGACTCGACGTTTGCGCTGATGTTCGCGCTCTTCATCAACGCCGCGATTCTCATCCTCTCCGCCGCGGCGTTTCACGGCACGGGCCATCAAAATGTTGGGGAAATCCAGGAGGCCTACCACCTGCTCGACGGCGTGCTCGGGGTGTCGTTTGCCGGCACGCTCTTCGCGCTGGCGCTGCTCGCGTCGGGACAAAACTCCACGCTCACCGGCACGCTCGCCGGCCAGATCGTGATGGAGGGTTTCCTCAACATCCGGCTGCGCCCGTGGCTGCGCCGGCTCATCACGCGCGGCATCGCCATCGTGCCGGCGGTGCTGGTCATCGGTTTCTTCGGCGAGGACAAGAGCACGGAGCTGCTCGTTGCGAGCCAGGTGTGCCTCTCCATGCAGCTCGGTTTCGCGTGCTGGCCGCTGATGCGCTTCACCGGCGACCGCACGAAGATGGGCGCGTTTGTGAACCCGTGGTGGATCAAGCTCGTGGGTTGGACGATCACGCTCGTCATCATCACCCTCAACGTGAAGCTGCTCGTCGACACGCTGCTGCCCGAGGCTTGGACGAAGGCGATTTACGGCCTCATCGGTTTGTCTGCGGCGAGCTGAACTTCACGGAACTTCCCCATGTATAAAAAAATTCTCGTCGCCCTCGAAAACGGCCCCGCCGACGACACGCTGGTGCCGCACATCGCGGAACTCGCGCGGCGGCTTGGGTCCGAACTGCTGCTGCTGCACGTCGCCGACGGTTTTGCCGCGCGGAATTTCAACCAGCTCAAGCTCTCGGAGTCCGATGAGATGAAAACGGACCGCGCCTACCTCGACGGCGTGGCCCAGCGGTTCCGTGCCTTGGAGCTGCACGTCCAGACCGAGCTCGCGCTCGGCAACCCGCCCACGGAAATTCTCCGGACCGCCGAGGCGCGCGCGTGCGACCTCATCGCGATGACCTCGCACGGGCACAAGTTGATCGGCGATTTCTTCCTAGGCAGCACGATCGACAAGGTGCGGCACAACACTGCGATTCCCATCCTCGTCGTGCGCGCCGGTGCGGGGACGGCGGCGGCCAGCCCGGCCAAATGAACTCACCTTATTGGTTCGAACTCGCGGTGGTCTTCGGCCTCTGCGCCGTGGGTGGCATCGCGCTCCAGCCCTTCGGCGAGGGCGAGCCCAAGCTGCGCCGCATCGTCAAAGTGCTCCTTGGTGGTGTGATCGCGGTGGCGATCTCGGCGACGGCGGGCCGCGCGTGGTTCTTCGTCGCGTGCGGGCTGCAGTTCGCGGCGTTCATCGTGATCCACGCATGGTGGCTGCCGCGTCGCCACGGCATCAACGGCTGGACGGCCGAGCCGAAGGAAAAATATTATGCGCTGCGGGGGTGGAAATGGAGAGCAGACTACGAGCGGCGAAGCGTGACCTGAAACCGGAAGCACCCTGCATTGTCGGTTTAACGCAACGGTTTATCGGCGGCTACTCGCTGCATGCGTTTTTCGCAACGCTTTCGGTCCGATACTATTTTCCACTTCGCCGTGGTTATCGGATGGGCAGTTTTTCAACCGGATGGATGGCCAATGATTTTATGGCAGCAGCGAAGGCTACTTGTTTTCGAAGCGCATCCATGATCTCCGATTCCGTCTTCATATTCACGCGAACGGCAGCCTGATAGTAAACTACTCCCATGCCGTCCGGGCTCAGGGTGAAACGCATCTGATTAGTTTCAAGATAGGCATCGCCGGGAGGCCGAATCACCAGCTTGAATCTGCGATCATTCGAACTCGAATCCGGCTCTTCCCGCAGTTTCCTACCCGGACTGTTGACGCTGGCCACGTAGATCTTCCAGCGCATGACGACTTCATCAACACTTGTTGCCGAACGCACATAACGCGAAGCGAACAGGACCTTCCAATTCTTTAGGGTCTCGTTCTTGCGGATGTATTCGTTGAGTATGGAATCACTCCGACTTTCCACCGAAGCGAGGAACAGGGTCTCGTCCGCCACCACGATGCTCGGGTTGCGACTGATGTCGGCAGCCAACGTGTGGGCAGTAAATGCCAAAAATAAGATCGGGAAAAATAGTTTTGGCATAGGGTTGCAGTGAACTTAGCAGTGAAGTCGAGGCAAGAGGTAAGGCACTCGTGCCAGCCAGTTGTTCAGCGGCGATCAAGGCGCCGTATCCGACGAGAACTCCAGCCCCCACGTCCGCTGCGCGTAGCCGTAGGTGATGGGTTTCACGGTTTCCAATTTCGCGAGCGTATCGCGCGTCGTGCCGGCACCGTAGTTTTGCTCGAAGGCGGCGACGCGCGCTTCGTAGTCGGCGAGGAGTTTGGCTTTCACAGCGGGTTGCACGAAGGCGTGAGTGAGGGAGTTGCGGCCGAGCTGCACGACTTCGGGCCACGAGAGACGGAAGGTCGTGACGGCGGTGTAGTATTCGTCAGTGAGGTTGCTGTCCCACATGCCGCGGTCGTCGGTGTTGAGACAGACGGGCACGCCGGTGCGGAGGTATTCGGGGAAGGGGTGGCGCGCGAGGTCGGGCGTGTAGCCAAGGAGGCGGTTGGAGATGAGGTTGATTTCGACGAGCACGCGGCGCGTCTGTTGGAGGAGCAGGAGCGTGTCGGCGTCGTGAATGAGATTCACGCCGTGGCCGATGCGGCTCGCGCCGAGGAGCAGGGTGTCGCGGACATGCGAGTCGGGGCCGTCCATTTCGCCGGCGTGGATCGAGAGGGCGAGGGTGGGGAAGCGCGAGCGAAGCTGGCGGAAGGTTTCGAGGAAACGGCGCGGGTGGCCGCGCGGGTCCGACTCGATGCCGGCGAGGTTCACGCCGACCCAGCGATCGCGGTGTGCGGCGACGAAGGCGTAGGTCTCGGCGAGCTTCGTCTCGGCATCGGGGCGGAAACGCAGCACGGTGTCCTGAAAGCGCACGACGAGCCCGGTCGAGGCGACATCGGGCTGTGCGAGGCGCCGCTCGATCAGCGGCACGGCCTCTTCGGCGGTGAGCGCGCGGCCGTCGTTGGTCACGACGCCGTCGGCGCCGAACTGGGTTTCGAGGTAGGCGAGGCCCTCGGCGGCGAAGGCCTTGATGTTGGCGACGAGGAGTTCGAGGCGCACGTCGAGGTTCTGGCCCATCTCGCCGCGGCGCGCCCAGATGACGTTGAAAAACTCGTCGCGCCCCTCGCCCGGCGCGTCGAGGCGGAAGGCATTGCCCCACTCGGCGCGCAGGGCTGGTGAGAGATCCTTGAGCGTCACGTAGTCGGCCTGTGCTGCGGGCGTGAGGCGATCATAGATGCGCTGGCGGATGAGACGGAAGCGCGCGCCGGGCTCCGCGACCTCGGCAGCCGCCGCGATTTTCACGCGCGTGTAGAACGTATCGCCCCCGTTGCGCGCGGCATCGGTCATGATCTCGAACATCCACTCGGGCCGGTCGGAGCCGCCACTGTGGTTGTGGAGATCACCGCCCTTGGGCAGATCGTAGAGCAGTGTGTAGAGCTGGCGCGGCGAGGCGGTGCGGATGAGTTCGTCGAAACGTGCGGCGAACTCTGCTGCGTGCGTCCCGGCAAATCCGACCAGAAACAGCAGACTCAGTAGCAAGCGACGCATGGCCGCGACGACAACCCGGCGCCCGTCCGCATGCAAGCACGCGAGGAGCACGCGATCGGGGACTGTCTGGCAATAACTCTTTCACTGTCAGGCTTGAGAAATCCCGTGAGCCTCGCATCACTCTTTGTTGTGCCGTGCGTCTTCCCTTCGCCATCCGGCAACGTTTGCATGCAACTCCCACGGCTCCACCACCTCGCATGACCGGCACCCCGAGCCATCTCACTCGCGCGGGGAGGCCGTTTGTTCACACGCAGCCGCGGTGGCGATCAGTCTTGGTGGCATGTTGGCTGGCTGGTTTCGGGGCGGCGATGGCGCGCGCGGGCGAGCCGGCGGAGGTGCAGCGCGGGCTCCTCGCGGGCAACTACGCCGCAGTGATCAAGCAGGCGAGGGCGGAGCTGAACGACGCGCCGACCAACAGCGAGTGGTCGCTGCTGCTCGTGCAGGCGCTGCTCGCGACCGGCCGTTACGGTGAGGCCGACAAGGCGACGCAGGAGGCCCTCATCCGCGATCCGCGCAGCATCCGGCTGCGCTGGCTGGCGCGCGACGTGGCGTTTGCCAACGGCCGGCCCGAGGAGGCCGCGAAGCGCGCCGATGATGTGCGCCTCGCGGTGCGCGACGCCTCCTGGCAATACCGTTCGCCGGCGGACTTCGTGGTTTTCGGTCGCGCGGCGCTCCTGCTCGGGGCGGACCCGAAGGAGGTGATCGAGAAAGTTTTTCTCGTGGCGCAAAAAGGCGACCCCAAGCTCCGCGACACCTACCTTGCGCGCGGCGAGCTCGCGTTGGAGAAACACGATTTCCCGCTCGCGGCGAAGGCGTTTGAGGAAGGCCTGAAGCAACTCCCCACCGATCCTGATTTGCTCTACGGGCGCGGGCGGGCCTACGCCGGCGGCGATCGCGAGACGGCCATCGGGTCGTTTCAGGCGGCGCTAAAGCAAAACCCGAAGCACGTGCCGACGCTCATCCAGCTCGCGACGCACCACATCGACGCCGAGGCCTACGACGATGCCAACACGCTGCTCGACGCCGTGCTCGAGGTGAATCCCGTGCAGCCCGAGGCGTGGGCCTACCGCGCGGTGATCGCGCACCTGAAAAACGATTTCCTGCAGGAGACGGTCGCGCGCGAGCGGGCGCTCAGCTCGTGGCGGCAGAATCCGCGCGTCGATTTCCTCATCGGCGAAAAGCTCTCCGCGAAATACCGCTTCGCCGAGGGCGCCGCCTACCAGCGCCGCGCCCGCGAATTCGATCCGAACTACCTGCCGGCGACCGCGGCGCTCGCCAACGATCTGCTGCGGCTCGGCGACGAGGCGGACGGCTGGGCGCTGGCGAAGATCGTCCACGAGCGCGACGAGTATGACGTGGAGGCGTTCAACCTCGTGACATTGCGCGACACGATGAACAAATACGCCGCGCTGACCAACGATGATTTCGTGATCCGGATGGCGGCGCCCGAGGTGGCGGTTTACGGCCCGCGCGTGCTCGCGCTCCTGCGCCGCGCGAAGCAGACGCTCACGGAGAAATACGGCGTCGAACTCGCGAAGCCGACTTACATTGAAATTTTCGCGGACCAGCGTGATTTTGCCGTGCGCACCTTCGGCCTGCCCGATGTTGCGGGTTTTCTCGGCGTGTGCTTCGGCCGCGTCGTCACCGCGAACAGTCCCGCGACGAACGGCTCGCCGACGAATTGGGAGACGGTGCTGTGGCACGAGTTTTGTCACGTCGTCACGCTGCAGATGACGAAAAACAAGATGCCGCGCTGGCTCAGCGAGGGCATCTCCGTGCACGAGGAGCGGCAGGCGAGTCCGGCGTGGGGTATGCGCATCGACGCGAAATACCGCGAGATGATCCTCGGCGAGGATTTGGTGCCGGTCGGCAAACTCAGCGCGGCGTTTCTTTCGCCCAAGTCGCCGAAACATCTCCAGTTTGCCTATCTGGAATCGTCGCTCGTCGTGGATTTTCTGGTCGAGCGCTTCGGCCTCGCGGCGCTGCGCGGCGTGCTCGCGGATTTGCGCGACGGCACCGAGATCAACGCGGCGCTGGAGAAGCGCACGGTGCCGCTCGAAACGCTGGAGAAAGATTTCGCCGCTTACGCGACCAAACGCGCGAAGGACGTCGGTCCAAAACTGGACTGGACAAGAATCACGCTCGAGCTGCTGGCGCCCGACAAGGCCATCGAGCTGGCTGAATGGGAAACGGAACACGCGGACAATTACTGGATGCTGCGCCTGAAGGCGCAGCGCCTGATCGAGAAACAGAATTGGGCGGAGGCGAAGGTGCCGTTGCAGCGGCTCGTCGAACTTTATCCGCAGCAGAAGGGTGACGACGCCGTTTACCGCCAGCTCGCCACCGCGCTGCGCTCGCTCAACGAGCCCGCCGCCGAGCGCGAGGTGCTGACCAAGTGGTGCGAGATCGACGACGAGGCGACCGAGGGCTACCTGCGCCTGATGGAACTCGCCGCCGCGCAGAACGACTGGCCGACGGTCGTGCGAAACTCCGAGCGCTATCTGGCCGTCAACCCGCTTGTGCCCGCGCCCTATCGCTCCCTCGCCCAAGCCGCCGGGGCAACGGGCGACGACTCCGCCGCGATCGTGGCGTGGCGGACGCTGATTCAACTCGATGTGCCCGAGCGGGCCGACGGGCACTATCAAGTGGCGCGACTGCTGCACAAGCGCGGTGACGACGCCGAGGCGCGGCATCAGGCATTGCTGGCGCTCGAAGAGACTCCGCGCTATCGCGAGGCGCTGAAGCTCCTGCTCGAACTGAAACGCGCCGGTGGATCGGAGAGCGTGGCGAAATGAAAAGGATTGCCCGCATCATTGCGCTCTTTCTCGTGCTCTCGGCCCTCGTGCTGGCGCAGCGGCGCTTCGGCGGCGGGCGCGGTGGTTTTGGCGGTCGCGGCGGCAGCGAAGGCACCGATGACGTGACATGGACCGAAGGCGGACGGGTGATGATTGGACCCGAAGTGCGCACGCCCCGCGAACTCGATTCGCACAGCACGGGCACCCCGATCTGGATGAATCCGCGCCCGTTTGAGAAAGATGTCTTCACCTTCGTCCGCGTCCGGCGCGGCCGTGCGAGCGGGACTTCCGGTGGAAATTGGGCCACAGACACGCCCGACAGCGATTTGAACCTTTCCTACCGGCTGCAGCAGATGACGTCGATGCGGACCAGCCCCGACGGCCGTTTCATCCGCCTCACCGATGAAGATCTCTCCGAGCATCCGTTTATCTACATGGTGGAGCCCGGAACACTCTCTTTGACCGAGCTGGAAATTCTCGCCCTGCGAAAATATCTCCTCAACGGGGGCTTTCTGATGCTGGATGATTTTTGGGGCGATAGTGAGTGGACCAACGCCGAAGCCGTCTTGAAGCGCGTGTTGCCCGACCGCAGCATCACCGAACTTTCCCTCGATCATCCGCTCTACCACTGCGTTTTCGAAATCAAGACCAAGGGTCAGGTTCCGAACTACCGGCAGGGTATTCGCAGCCAATATGACGGCGTGACTTGGGAGGAATATCACGACGGCGATGTCCGCACCGTGCATCACCGTGTGATCACGGACGACAAGGGCCGGCTCATGGTCATGGCCACGCACAACACCGACAACGGCGACGGCTGGGAGCGCGAGGGTGAGAGCAACTACTACTTCCACAATTTCTCGGAGAAGATTTCCTATCCGCTCGGGATAAATATTATCTTCTACACGATGACGCACTGACCATGCACCACCGCCGCCAGCTTCCGCTCGCCTTGTTTTGGGCCGCCCTCGGCCTCGGGGCGGTCGCGTTGTCGGCGCAGCCGCGGGGTCCCGCCGGCCCGCCGCCCGGCTGGGTTAACGAAAACGATCTCGGCGGCTCGCTCGTGCGCACCGAGGGCAGCGGCGTGATCGATCAGGATTTGGTGAAGACGGCGCGCGAGGTCGTCTCGCACAGCACGGGCACGCCGACGTGGAAAAACCCGCGCGGCTTCGAGAAGGACGTGTTCACCTTTGCCCGCGCGATCTTCAACGTCGGGCCGACGACTTCGCTCTCTCCGACGTTTCACCGCGGCCGGCGGCTCGGCTGGTGGGTCGATTTTCCCGACGCCGATCTGAACCTGTCCTACCGGCTGCAGCAGATGACCTCGCTGAAAACCGATCCGGACGGCCGCGTGCTCAAGCTCAACAACCCCGAGCTGCACGACTACCCGTTTCTGCTGATGGAGCATCCGGGCTACATCACGCTTCGCGATTCCGAGGTCGCCGGCCTGCGCAAATATCTCCTCGCCGGCGGCGCGCTCGCCGTGATCGATTTCTGGAACGCGATCGAGTGGAAGGGTTTTGCCGCGATGATGAAGCGCGTCCTCCCCGAGCGCGAGTGGACTGAGATCGGCATGGACCACCCGATCTTCCACTGCGTGTTCGAAATCAAGGGCCCGATGCAGCACCTCCAGATTCCGACGATGCAGTTCTGGAATCGCGCGCACAATCCCGACGACCCGAACTCCTCCGCCCACCGCCCCGAGTGCTACCGCGGCGAGGGCTCCGAGAAAATGTCGGTCCGCGCGCTGCACGACGACAAGGGCCGCATCATGGTGATCGCCTTTCACAACAGCGACATCACCGACGGCTGGGAACGCGAGGGCGAGGATCATGATTTTTTCGAGGTCTTCTCCGAGCGCGTCGCCTACCCGATTGGCGTGAACCTGATTTTCTATCTGATGACGCACTGAAAGAGGGCGGGCTTCAGCCCGCCACCTCACGCCACCAGATTTACCAAGGCGGGGTGAAGCCCGCCCTACCGCCAAATCCCGAATTTTTTCATGAGCATCCCCGCCGCCAACGTTCCGCCCCTCATTTCCGCCGCGCCTCCGGCCGACGCGTTCAACACCGAGCGCGAAACCGCCGAGCGTCTGATCGCCGGCCGCGCCCGCATCGAGGCGGAGCTGGGCAAGGTGATCATCGGCCAGCGCGAAGTGATCGAGCAGATCATGTTCGCGCTGCTGGCGGGCGGCCACTGCCTGATCACCGGCGCACCCGGCCTCGCGAAAACGCTCCTCGTGAAATCCATCGCGCAGGTGTTTCACCTGAAATTCCAGCGCATCCAGTTTACGCCCGACCTCATGCCGGCCGACATCACCGGCACGGAAATCCTGCGCGACGATGGCGCGGGCGGGCGGCAGCTCACGTTTGTGCGCGGTCCCGTCTTCGCCAACATGATCCTCGCGGATGAAATCAACCGCACGCCGCCGAAGACGCAGGCCGCGCTGCTCGAGGCGATGCAGGAGCACCAGGTGACGGCGGCCGGCGTGCGCCATCCGCTTGAGGAGCCGTTCTTCGTCCTTGCCACGCAAAACCCGATCGAGATGGAGGGCACCTATCCGC
>JANXSC010000117.1 GCA_025352845.1 Opitutaceae bacterium | reverse complement strand
CGATCGCGAGGCGCGGATCGAGTCGCTTGAGCATCGCGCCAAGGTGCCCGGACATGATGCCGCCGCCGATGAGGAGGAAGTCGGAGGTTGGGGAAGGTATGGAGAGGAGAGAGCGAAGATGAGGCGTGCGCCGCTGGCGGCGGTCTAGGCCGCTATCTCGCACTCTTCTTGCCGTCTTGAAGGCTCCTTAGTTCGCGTTGGAACGTGCTCATCTCTTTCGCCAATTCGGTGATCAATTTCGCCAATAGCTTCTCGCCATCACTGGCACCAGGTAGACTAGCGACCCTGTCAGCCTCTGTCTTGTAATACATGGGGTTCATGGCTCACATCTCGGCTCCGACTTCTCTCTCTTCAACCGTTAACTCTGCATAAACCTACACCTCGCCGCTTGGCGGCATGAAGGTTACGAATCCCTAAGCACCTACAGCGCGCGGCGGCCTCAAGATTCAGCAGCCGCTCGGCTCACACAAACTAGCCTACGATGACCAGCCTCTTCTTTTCCTACTCGCATAAAGACGAAGGACTACGGGATGAACTCGAAGTGCACCTTGCGATGCTTAAGCGAGAGGGAGTGATCGACGTCTGGCACGACAGGAAAATTCCAGTGGGCAACGAATTCGACCGCAGCATTAGTGACCAGCTCGAGACAGCCGATGTGATTCTGTTATTGGTGAGCCCCGATTTTCTGGCGTCTTCTTACTGCTACGATATCGAAGTGCGACGCGCTATGGAACGTCACGAGGCCGGTTCCGCTCGCGTAGTCCCGGTCATTCTGAGGCCTTGCGATTGGCACGGCACACCATTCGCGAAGCTCCTCGCTGCGCCAAAAGATGGCAAACCCGTTACAAAATGGGCCGACCGTGACGAAGCATTTTTAGACGTTGTGCGCCAGATTCGTGCCGCGCTCGACGGAAGAAAACCCGTGCCCAAAAAACCACCATCTTCTGTTCCAAGTCCCATGCGGGCTATCGTGCGATCCAGCAATCTCCGTCTCAAAAAAGAATTCACTGAAGCAGATGAAGCGCGTTTTCTCGACGACGCGTTCGATTACATTGCGCGGTTTTTCGAGAATTCGCTCGCCGAGCTTCAAGATCGCAATTCCGGAATTGAAACTCGCTTCAAGATGATCGATGGCCACGCATTTTCCGCCTTGATCTATCGTAACGGCAAAGCGGTCGCACGAGGCGGCCTTCGCAACGCCAGCGGGCGCCGTTTTATGGGCGGAATAACTTTTTCTACCGACGACTCAGCTCCGGAGAACTCATGTCAAGAGTCGCTGATGGTCGAGGCTGGTGATCAAGCGCTCTTTCTAACCGCGTCTTTCGGTGCCGTATTTCGTGGTGGGTCGGATGCGAAAAAACACATGACGATGGAAGGCGCCGCCGAGTATTACTGGAAGCTCTTGATCGATCCTCTTCAATAGCCAGCTACAAAATTGTCAGCCGAAGGATGCGTTCCCATTCCAAGCTCGATCTGCAGCCGATTTGGCTAAGCATCGTTTCAACCTCGTTCTCCCCCCATGCGCCGAATCATCCCGTTGCTTGCCTTCTCTCTCTTCGTTCTTGGTGCCGTGTGGCACAATGGACTCGCCCAGCCGCAGCCGAAGCAGGGGCGGCCTCCGCTGGGGATCGAGAAGGTCGCCGACGATCTTTTTGTGATCATCGGCAGCGGCGGCAACGTGGGCGTGCTGGTGACGGATGAGGGCGTCGTGCTCGTGGACGCCAAGTTCGAGCAGGACTACGAGGGCATCGTCGCACAGGTGAAGTCGGTCACGGACAAGGCCGTGAAATACGTCATCAACACGCATCACCACTCCGACCACAGCGGCGGCAACACGCGGTTCATCGAGGTCGCGGAAATCATTTCCCACAAAAATGCTCGCGCCAACATCGTGGACAAGAAGCAGGGCGGCGCCCCGGCGAGCCTGCGGCCGGCGCGGATCACGTTCACGGACGAGACCTCCGTTTTCCTCGGCGGCAAGGAAGTGCGCGCGCGTTATTTCGGGCGCGGCCACACGGATGGCGACGTGCTCGTGTATTTCCCCGCGCAACGCGTGGTCCACACGGGCGACATGATGGCCGGGGTGACGCCGCTCATCGACTACCCCGGCGGCGGCAGCATCGTCGAGTGGAGCAAGACCATCGACGCCGCGATGGCCGCACTCGAATTCGACAAGGTGATCCCGGGCCACGGAGCGGTGACCAACCGCGCCGGCTTGCAAACCTACCGCGACAACGTCGTCAAGCTGCGCACCGAAATCGCGGCCCTGATCCGGCAAGGCAAGACGCAGGAGGAAGTCCGCGCCTTCCTCGCGACTCAATACCCGGCGAGCTACACAAACCCGAACAGCCTGAACAACCAGTGGTCGCTGCCGGGTTTCATGAGCGAGCTGAAGTAAGGCGCAGAGACCGGGAGACGGGTGGATTTTTTTTGGCCGCGGATCATCACAGACCGAGCCAGGATAAATTTATTGAGGCTTACCCAAAGATGCGACGGCGCGGATTTGATAGTAGGGCGGGTCTCTGACCCGCCCTCGGAAGAGAAAAGGGCAGGTCAGAGACCTGCCCTACTTCGAAGTGCGTCTCTGCTTTCGACGGTTGGGAGCGTTCTCCGCGGCCCCTTCACGTTGTCCGGCGTCTGTCGTTCAGAGTGGGCTTCAGGATGCTCTTATGCCTACGAAAAGGGTTTGAGCCCTCTCACATGTGTTCCTCGTAGGTGATGTCGATCTTGGCGAGGAAGGCCTGCTTCTTGGCGGTGCCTTGGAAGCGGATACTGTGCGTGAGCTCGTCGTAGACCCAGCCGTTTTGCGGGTCGGGGCGCACCTCCTGACCATCGACCAGCACGCGCAGGCTCTTTTTGTAAAAGGTCGCGGCCGCTCCGACGGGCTCGAGTGCGACGGCGACGGTGTCTGCGATCCGATCGCCCAGCGCGGCGAGCGGTCCGGAGAAATCGCTCTCGATGTTCAGCACCGTGCCGCCCGTGAGCTCCGCCGCGCGCCGGTGCGAGAGGTTGTTCGGCGACACCACCGCGTGCATCTCGATCTTTCCGCGCTTGTTGCCCTTGGCGATGATGAAGGGGCGCAGCACCCAGTAGTTGATGTAGCCATCGAGCGTCTGGCGCGCGTCTGAGCTGCGCGCGTTGTTTTGATTGAGCAGGTCGGGGAGTTTGCCGTTTTCTATCCATTCGGCCTGACGGGAGCCGTTCCGTTGCTCCTTCCACAAGGCCATGCGCGTCTCCTCCTCATCCATGAAGAAAACCACGATCGTGGTGGCGTCGGATCGCAGGAAGGCGTGCTGTTTATTGTAGGAGCCCGCGACGAAATTATAGACGGAGGTGAACGCCGTGCGGTTGCTGTCGCCATTGGTGCCGACTTTCACGAGCTCGGCAAAGATGCTGTCGGGTGTCTGCGGCGTGATCCAAGGCTGGGCCAGCGCCGGGAGTGTGACGAGCGAGCCGTTACTCGCGACGCGCTTGGTCACCGGCTTCGGCCGACCGCGGCTGTCGAGTTCCGGTTTGCCCGCCGCGTCGAGCGACACGGAGCGGACCTCCTTGAAGTAGGGCTGATCGTCGGACCGGCGGCCCGGCTCCGCGTTCACGAAATCGGTCGTCAGCACCCCGATCCGGTAGTCGAGATCGCGCGCGCGGAAGAGCTGGCGAAAGCGACTCAGGTTGTCCGCGAGGCGGCTCTGGTGCGCGGCCATCGAGGGCGAATTGTTGATGACGAAAACGAGATCGACCTCACGGCTGCGCGAGCGATCGACCGCGATGTGCTTCACGTTTCGGATCGGCTCGACGTTGACCGAAATGACATTCTCCACGCCGAGGTGCGCGTTGTTTTCGTCGATCGTATAATACTTGAATTGATCCTCGCCGATAAAGCCGGGGTTGGGCGCATAGGAGAGCTGGCCGGTGGCGCGATCGAGCTTGGCCGTGCCGGTTCTGCGATTTCGCCTTTTCGTCCAGCAGGTAGGAGACCTTCGGGCTGGCCACGAGGATGCGGTCGGACGGGGACATGAAATCCTCGTGACTTGGCACCTTTTGCGTGACCGGCGTATTCGGGCGCGTCGTAAGCGAGACACTGCGAACGTTCATGGAGCGCTCGCGCGTGGCGCCGACCTCGAATTTATCCAGCATGATCGCGGGAGCCGGTTTCACGGTAATCTCGACGGTGTTCTTGAACACCAGGCCGGACGTTTCATTGCGCACGGTGTAGGCGAAAGAGTCCTGGCCCACGTAGCCGTCTTGCGGTCGATACGCGAAATAGCCGAGGCGCGACGTTTTGTTTTTGAAAAAATCCGCCTCATCGCCGCCCCCAGCGAGGCCGACCCGGCCATACAATGGCTCCGCGGTAATGGTGTAGAGCAGATCGGTGCGCGTATCGGGGCTGAGGATCTCCGGGGCGACGACGAGCTGCCCGTGCACGCCCGTGCCCTCGGCCTCGGTCTCCATCGGTCGCGTCGAGACGATCACATCTTTGTTGCTGGCCGCGGCGCGAGTCGCGGCAGCTGAAGCGCTTTTGGACGCGGGAGCGTCAGCGGCGAACGCCGGCACCATCGCCAGTAGTGACGTGAAGCACAGGATCCGCAGCGAGGCGCGGGCGATGATTGCGAGTTTCATAGTGGTGAAGGCCATGCGGTGCATACCTCTGATTGATCGCGCCGGTGATGTCTAGGTTCCCCGATGATTGGTGAAGCGGAGCGGACCGGGCGGGGTCATGGCCCCTTCACGTTGTCCCGTGTGCGACGGCGTAGCTCCAAAACGGCGCGACTGCTCGAAACGGGCAAAGATCTCGACGG
>JANXSC010000097.1 GCA_025352845.1 Opitutaceae bacterium | reverse complement strand
GCGCTCATGATAGCCGCGCTGAATGACCACATCCGACACCTTTTGGTCCGGCGTAATGGCGAACCCATGGGCGCTCAGAGCCCCGCACTCCTTCTCAATCATGCCACCGGCAATCTCGCGCTGCGCGTCGTAGTCCAGTTTATTGAAAACCACGGTCAAGGTGATGCGCGCGAAGATTTCCGGACGGAGTTCGCGTTGCGCATCCTGCCGCACGAGCCGCTCCATGGTCTCATACTTCGACTTGCGCAGCGTCATGATGCGCTGCGATCCGATGTTGCTCGTGAGGACGACATACCACGCCGAAAAATCCAGCACCCGATTGCGCCCCGTCGTCAGTCGCGCCGCATCGAGGAGCTGCAGCAACACATCGAGCACGCGCGGATGCGCCTTTTCGATTTCATCGAAGAGCAGCGTCCCGCACCCGGCGCACGCGTCGAAACCTTCCGCGATGCGCCCCGGTTCCTCCCCCGTGCCGAGGAGCAGCGCCAACCGGTCCGCCGTCTGATACTCCGACATGTCGAGTCGCACGACCCGATCCGGTCCGATCAAATCCTCCGTGAAGCGCAACGTGAGTTCCGTTTTGCCGACGCCGGTCGGTCCGAGAAACATGAAACTCGCCTTCGGCCGACCCGGCGTCGTGAGGCCGAGTTCGCCGTGTTGGAGACGCTCCGTCACGAGATCAATCGCGATGTCCTGCCCCGTGAGCACGGCCTTTAGCCGCGTCGGGAGGCTCCTCAGTTTTTCGCGTTGTGCGTCTGAGATATTCATATGCAGCTCACCATTTCACCTCAGCCGCATTCGCGGCCGTCGCGCCGGCCGGCGTGGCGGCAGCCACGGCCGGGTTCGCACCACGGACACGGGCGCGCTCGGCTTCCAGTTGCTCGCGGATTTTCAGCGCCTCCGCACTCTGCCGAACGAGCATCGCATATTGCGCCTGCATCCTTTGCTCAGTTTCGGCCATCGACGCCTGCATGAGCCGCAAATCCCCCGTGATCTTCTTTTGCGTGGCGAGTTCCGCCGTCAGCTCATCGCTGCCGGGGAGCGGAGCGATACTCGCCGGGGGATACGACGTGCGCGATACCGTGGCGAGTTCTTCGCTCGCCGTGAGCGGAACGACCGTGCGCCGATAAACGGCGTGAGCCTCATGGCGAACGGAAGGGTTCGCCGTCTCGCGATAGCCGCGCACGTCATAGGGCGTCTCGACGACCTTCGTCGGCACCACCGCCGCGACCAGAATCGGCGGCGAGGGTTGCACGGCAACGGGGCGTTGCGTGGCGCACCCCACCACGAGCAGCGGCATGAGTAGAATCGAAACGTGGCGCATAATCATCCTTTGGTTGGGTTCTGAGGGGGAGGTTGTGCGGTGCCCGCATCGTGGGCGGCGGGCGGGAGGCGCAACTTGATGCCAGCCACGCTGGCCTTCTGCGGATCGACCGATTCGAGCACGTAAACGTAGAATTCTTTTCCGGCGGCGACGCGCACGAAGTAACCGTTATCCTCGATGTCTTTCAGGGTGCGCTTCGCGTAGAGATCGAACACCTCGCCGACGCCCTCGCGCACGCCGTTGGAAACCGAGCCGGTGATCGCGTGCCGAGCGCGTTTTGCGTGCGGTCCTGCGTCCCGCGCGAAAATCCGCTCAACGCGGCCGACGCGAGCATCTTCAATTCCTGCAAATCGTCCGTCGCCATGACCCGGCCTTTCAAACCAGCGGAGCCATCGGTGATGCCGTAGCCGTCGATTTCGTGCTCATATTCACGATCCAACGCCACGCCGTTGAACACCAGCTCGCGCCCGTCTTGCCAGACGAAGCGCCAAGCACCCATCGCCGTCACGCGATCGCGCATCCGGCCCGCCCGCGCCGTGCCATGCACGAGCGTGTTGGCGGGAACGACCTTCTTTCCGTTTTGCCACACGTCTTCCAACAATATCGCGATGACCGGAGTTTCCAGATTCGCGCTATCCACGGTGTTCACGAGTTTGCATTTCAGAAGCGTGCCGAAGGGCATAAATCGTTCCGGCGCGACCGGCTCGCCTGCCTCCGTCCTGGCGGTGGGCG